>JAJTCJ010000158.1 GCA_021323165.1 Bacteroidota bacterium
ATAACCTTTGTTCAATTTCAAGCGTTAGACTATGAAAAAAATATTTTATACAAGTTTACTCGGTTTAATATTCGTTTATGGATTTACAACTATCCAGACTGCGGACAATTGCGATAAAAAAACTCTTACAACCAGCTGTAAGAAAAAGATGGAGCCGTTCAAATATGACAGCCAGAAGTTCACAAAGATCCTGTTTCAGAAAAAAGCACAGAATCTTGAGATCGAAGTTCCTGTTTTTATTGGAGAGAAATACCGTCTGGTGTTCAATACCTCATCATTGCCAAAACCGGTTCAGGTGAATGTATACACTAAGGATAAAGAATCAAAAAAACGTGAAGCAATCTATTCAAGCAAAGACCTGAAGCCGGGTGAGAATGAAATTGTATTTGATGCTCCAAGAGTTCGTAAATTATATGTTGATTACGATGTTCCGGCTGACAGTACAAATCAAAAATTAAGCGGCTGCGTAATTTTTATGGTTGGTTATAAATAAAACATACAATGACAAAAGGGCTAAAGTATATTATAGTAGTAATGATCGGTGCATTTTTATGTACCGGTCATTATTCATATGCTCAGGCATGTAAAGCTAAGCAGATAATGAAATCTTCTAAGGCGAACATCACCAAGCCTTTTAAGTTTGATAGCTATGTTGTAAATGAGCTTGTTTTTGATGATAAGCAAAAAACTCAGGAAGTTGCATTTACAGCATTTCGCGGAGTGAAATACAAGATCGTTTTTATCTCATCAGGATTCGAAGAACCGGTAGAAGTTAACATCTGGGATAAAAGCAATAAAGTAAAAAAGAACCGCAATAAGATTTATGATACAGCTAATGGGATCGATAATAATTTCTGGTCCTGGGAACCAACCAAACAAGGCAATTATTTCATAGAGTACACTATTCCTGTAAGTGCTACACCGGGCGTCAAGAAACAAGGCTGCATTATCATGCTTATCAGCTATGTTGAAACAGAAGCATCATCAGATTAATTAAATGAAACACATTTCTTTCCTTTTTTCTACTTTCTTATTCGTATTTGTTTTTAATGCAGCCCTTCAGGCGCAATGTAAAGTTTCAAAAATTGTAGAAAACGGTAAACTTGAGATTGACCCTTCATATTTATATGACGGCTTTTCGCTAACCAATTTTACAATGGATGCTAAACCTAAAAGAATGCAGGTAAAGTTCACAGCATTAAAAGGACAGCACTATAAATTATATTTCTGCAATTCTGGTTACACTGAAGAAGTTAAGATCTCCATCTTCAAAGAAGAAAAAGATGGAAAGTTAAGTACCGATCTATTAGGGGATGTAACCAGAAAAGATCAATTCATTGAATTTTCTTTGGCTAAATCAGGGAACTATATTATTGAATATGGTGTACCGATAACTGAAAATGCAGAATATGGCATGACTAAGAACGAATGTCTTGTTATGCTCATATCCTACAAAACAAAATAGTTCAGTTAAGCTCTATCCTGTCTACCTGATTGGTCCTTTCTGTATCCACTTCTACAAAATAGATTCCTTTATCAAACTTACTAAGATCAATAGTTTGCTGATGTTTCATTTTGGCGTTTTCCTTCATTGTATACAGAAGTTTCCCCGCCTCGTCCTTTATTTTGACTTCGAATTTTGTAAGCTGTTCAGACGCATAAGTTACATTCAAGATCTTCTTATTAATATCCTGAGAAATTCTGATGGCTTCACTTTCCGGAAGGTCATTATTGTTTTGAGCAAAGTTGGTGGTGACACCTGAGATCAGCAACAACAAAATTGTATATATCTTTTTCATGATTTAAAAGTTTTAGTTTACTTTATTACATAAAAAGGATATTCCAAAACCTTTGATTTTTCAGGTAAAACGATGATGTATTGTTTATTCCAACCACATTATCGTTGAATCGAATATTAAAATAGCCGGAAGTAATTATACAAGGCTTTAATGGTGCGGTGGTATGAGATTTAATAAGCAGGTGCTGAGGTAAAATTACGGCAATGGTCTATTGATTGATGAGTGTGATCAGTCGAAATTTCATGTAGTAATTTTAAATCTGCAATTCTGCGGCTTTCCTTTTCTTGATCGCTTGTTATCTTCCCGAATAAATCTATATTTGCACCGCGTTCGCCTCTGGTGAATCCCTTATTATTAATTACCTGCGCCCGTTTGTTTGGGTGTTTGGATAAAAAAAAGAAAATGATCAAAATTACTCTACCTGATGGTTCTGTTCGTGAATACGAAAAAGGAACTACTGCGCACCAGGTTGCGCTCTCAATCTCCGAAGGTTTAGCAAGAAATGTTTTAGCAGCAAAAGTTGATGGTGAAGTGTGGGATGCCACACGTCCGATCAATAATGATGCAAAGCTCGTATTGTTAACCTGGAATGATACTGAAGGGAAATCCACTATGTGGCACTCCTCTGCTCACCTTATGGCTGAAGCATTGGAAGCTCTTTATCCTGGTACAAAATTCGGGATCGGACCGGCAATTGAAAATGGTTTTTATTACGATATTGATTTAGGTGGAAAGGCTTTTTCTCAGGAAGACTTTAAAAAAGTTGAAGATAAAATGCTTGAATTGGCTCGCCAAAGCAATCCATATATCCGCAAGGAAATTTCTAAATCTGATGCTGTCTCTTACTTTAAAGAAAAAGGAGATGAATATAAATTAGATCTGTTAGAAGGTCTTCAAGACGGGCAGATTACCTTCTATCAGCAGGGTAATTTCACTGATCTTTGCCGTGGTCCACATATACCAAACACTGGTTTTATTAAAGCTGTTAAGCTAATGAATGTTGCCGGTGCGTATTGGAGAGGTGATGAAAAGAATAAGCAGCTAACCCGTGTATACGCTGTTACTTTCCCTAAACAAAAGGATCTTACTGATTATTTGGTTCTTCTGGAAGAAGCTAAAAAACGCGATCACAGAAAACTTGGTAAAGAGCTTGAGTTATTCGCATTTTCAGAAAATGTCGGAATGGGTTTACCTTTGTGGCTTCCGAAAGGTGCAATGCTTCGTGAGCGTTTGGTCCAATTCTTACAAAAAGCACAAATGAAAGCAGGTTATTTACCTGTTGTCACACCGCATATCGGGAATAAAAAACTTTACGTGACTTCAGGTCACTATGAAAAATACGGGAAAGATTCATTTCAGCCGATCTTAACTCCGCACGAAGGAGAAGAATTTTATTTGAAACCGATGAATTGTCCTCACCATTGTGAAATTTACAAGACTGCTCCACGCTCATATAAGGACCTTCCTTTGCGTTTTGCTGAATTCGGGACAGTTTACCGTTATGAAATGGCCGGAGAATTACACGGATTAACCCGTGTTCGTGGATTTACACAGGATGATGCACATTTATTTTGCCGTCCTGACCAAGTGAAAGAGGAATTTTTAAAGGTGATCGATCTTGTATTATATGTATTTAAAGCACTTGATTTTCAGGATTTTACCGCTCAAATATCATTACGCGATCCTGAAAACAGGGAAAAGTATATTGGTTCTGATGAGAATTGGAAGCTGGCAGAACAGGCAATCATTGAATCTGCATCAGAAAAAGGTTTAAAAACCGTTGTAGAACTCGGAGAGGCTGCTTTTTATGGCCCTAAGCTGGATTTTATGGTAAAAGATGCTTTGGGAAGGAAATGGCAGCTGGGAACTATCCAGGTGGATTATAATCTTCCTGAGCGCTTCGAATTGGAATATACCGGTGCTGATAATATGAAACACCGCCCGGTAATGATCCACCGCGCACCATTTGGTTCATTAGAGCGCTTTATAGCCGTTTTGATAGAACATTGTGCTGGAAAATTCCCTTTATGGCTCACTCCGGAACAGATCGCAATACTTCCGATCAGCGAAAAATATAACGATTACGCAAAAAAAGTTTTAGAATTGCTAAAAAATTACGATATTCGCGGGCTCGTTGACGACCGGAATGAGGTGCGTAAACAGGCAGAAGGTGATTTAGGGAGCTTCTCAATTGAGGACTTTGCGAAGATCATCAATAGTGAAATTGATAAGAATTTGAAAGTGGTTGAGTAAGAAATTGAGTTAAATCAGGGTGTACAAGCCTAATAACCAATAACTAATTAACCAATAACTAATAACTAAATAGGAGGATCAAGCTATAGCAGCGCCATTTAACAAAAACAGCAGCAACAACAAGCCGCCATTCACTAAACCGGGCGGTGTCGTTTTGGAAGAGGCGGACCAAGAAGAAAAGAAGATCTTCACAACATCAATGAGCGCATCAGGGCTCGTGAAGTACGTGTTGTAGGTGAAGGTATCGAACAGGGAGTTTTTCCTATCGAGAAAGCACGTGAAATTGCAAAAGAAGCTGGTTTGGATCTGGTAGAAATATCGCCTAATGCTGAGCCGCCTGTTTGTAAAGTAGTTGACTATAAAAAGTTCTTATACGATCAGAAAAAGAAGCAAAAAGAGCTGAAAGCGAAAGCTGCTAAAACTGTGATCAAAGAGATCCGTTTCGGACCTCAGACTGATGAGCATGATTTTAATTTGATCTTATTTAAGGAGCAAGGTGAAATCTTATTGTTACGCTTTGTAAATGAGCTTGAAGATTATGGCAAAGCTGAACAGCTTCCATTACTTGAAGGAAAGAAGATGATCATGGTGATCGCTCCAAAGAAGACTAAGTAGCGAGAAGGGTTAAAAATTTTAAATTGTAAGTTTAATTAATAATCAATAAATAGGTAAGATGCCAAAAATGAAAACAATGTCCGGTGCAAAAAAGAGATTCTCTTTAACCGGAACAG
>JAJTCJ010000064.1 GCA_021323165.1 Bacteroidota bacterium
TATGCCACGGTCATACCCCCTTTTCGTAAAGAACGATGCCATATATACGTTTATAAAAACACATAGTTCCCGTATTTAGTGATTTCCAGGACCCGAAGAGATTTTTTAAAGGTTAAAGGCCGAAAATCTGTCGCTGGCACAAAAACCTTAAAATGTTAAAAATGAATAGTTTAGGTGGGGATAGGAATGCAGAGTTTGGGAATTCCGGTCTTCAGATTCTAGTCAAATTAAGTTCTGAACACAAAAAACCCCGCTTTTAATGAAAAAAGCGGGGCAAAACCATGTAACTAATTGACTATCTGGCAAGAACAAACCTTTTGGCCATTGATTTCCCGTTAATATTAAGGGTCATCAGATAGATTCCATTAGGAAGTTCATTATAAGAAGTAAGATCCAGAGTATATTCATGATCACCACTTGTTACACCTTCCTGCTCAACCTGATCGATCATTTTACCCATAATATTGTAAATGGCAACATTCACATTTGAGTTCTCCGATTCGGTAGAATACTGTAATGTTATCTGAGAGCTGGCAGGATTCGGGAACAGGTTGAATGTCTGTGTAGCTGCTAACATTTCTTCCTGAGGAATCTCACGCGCTGTTGCAGAAGAGCCCATTGTAAATCGCATGTTAGGTCTTGAAGTACTCATTGTTCCGGTTGTGATACCACAAATTCCTCCCGCAGAAAGATCCTGCTGCTTCATGATCGTGTTGTTAGTTGATAAAGTTGTGCTGTATACTTTAGTATCAGTTGTATACGTGCTGTTATTCCAGCATATCTCAATAAGCAGATTATCTACTCCGTTATAAACAAATGGAGTTGAGAATGTATGAGTGTTCCATCCGGTTACAGCCGTTTGATTGCTTGAATAAACTGTTATCATTGACGTGTTGCTCAGATATGAAGCAGAACTATATGAAGCCGCAGTTGTATGACGCATCTTAATAGTGAAACCATTCATAACCTGTGAACTTGCGCTGAAAACATTGAATGCCAAGGCTTTGATGCTGCTGTTTCCGGATGAATATCCTGCAGCAATAAGCTCAGACTTTGTCACAATGAACTGAGATTTTTCATCCATATAATAAGTTCCATATGGAGCTACCATAGTCGATGTACCCGTTCCTACAGTTAAATTGGAAGAAGTGCTGGAAGTAGCTGACGATGTTGTAAATACAGTTGAGGCAGAATAAGCAGAAGTGCCTGATGAACAAACGCTCTGCACCTGGAATTCATAAGCAGTTGAAGCTGAAAGTCCGGTAAATGCCCTGGAAGTGGTTGTTGAAGTTGAATTTGTCCATGTAGCAGATGTAGTTGCTTTTATTCTAACATTATAACTTGTTGCTGCTGTTGAGCCCCAGTTAAGCGTTACGGAGGAAGTAGTAATACTTGTCGCGGATAACCCTGAAGGAACAGTGCAGGTAACAGGAGTCGTTCCCGTATTGCATGCTGTTGAAGTACTTAATAAGTAACGTGAAGCACCTGAAACGAACAATGCTTTCATTCGCGTTTTCTGACCCTGAGAAAACATGTTCATACATCCATCATCGGTATAATCCATGTAATTCATGAATTCATCTCCGCTTGTAGTATTAGAACATGTTCTATGCGGATAAGAAGGGCATCCATAATTGGAGGTTTGCTGAGTTGGGGTGTCAGTTACAAGATCGCTGCCGCAGCTAGCATCTCCCCAGATGTGGCGAAGATTAAGCCAGTGCCCGACTTCATGAGTGGCTGTGCGACCTTTATTATAAGGTGCAAGTGTTGAATAACCTCTTCCGAAAGCAGAATAAAGCATAACCACACCATCAGTAGCTGCTGGTCCTCCCGGAAACTGTGCGTATCCTAATAATCCTCCACCCAGGTTACAAACCCATATGTTAAGATAACTGTTAGATGGCCACGCATTATCCCCTCCTGAAGAAGAATATTTTACACCGTCATTATCGCTGAAAGCAGTAACTGTGGTTGATTTACGGATGATACCTGTTGTAGAAGCGCCATTAGGATCTTTTGATGCAAGGCAGAAAGTGATCTCTGCATCTGCAGCAGTTGTAGCAAACGCTGCCGGAGTGCTTGCTCTGTCAGCATTTAATCTTCGGAAATCTTCATTCAATACATCTATCTGGGATCTGATCTGCGCATCGCTGATGTTCTGTGCACTTGTATTATACAAAACATGCACAACTACAGGAATATTTACTATAGCATTCGTTCCACGTTCAGGGGAATTAACAAATTGCTGAGTTTCATTTTCGATCTGGATCATTCGGGATTCCAATAACGGATCTTCCAGCTTTAAGCGTTCAAGATTTTCCATTGATCCGCATCTTCTCACCTGAGCGTTTGTTAACGACCCGATCAGGGAAATCCCTAACATTAAACAAAGTACCTTCTTTTTCATTTTTTTCGATTAAGTGGTTATTACTCTTTTAATTTCTTCATTCCAAGAATAATATTCTGCGAAAAGTCATTTTGCCAGAAATATTAACGGCAACGAAGATAGGCTGTGATTTAAAAAAGTCAATTGCTATTAATACTGAGTTTTAAATTGGTCGAAAATCCAAGAGCTTAGAATATTTCTCTATAATTGTGTAGATTTCAAGTCATTAACACTTAAATTTACTGCCGTGACAGCTTTAAAACTTTGCATTTAAAACTACTTTTTGCAGTGTTTTTTAATGTTACTTTGCAAAAAAATCAAAAATAAATGGTAAAAATCAAGGAGAAACTGGACAAAACTGATTTAAAAATTCTGAAATGTCTTCAGGAGGATGGATGTCTTAGTAATATTGAACTAGCAGCAAAAGTTGGCCTTTCCCCTACCCCTATTTTCGAAAGAGTAAAAAAGCTGGAAAAAGCAAAGATCATTAAAGGTTATCACGCGGAAGTGGATGCGGTTGCACTTGGCCTCGGCATACAAACATTTATGATGATCTCCTTATCTCAAACCATGGGCGATGCAATTCCTAATTTCATCCGTCAGATAAATGCAATTCCTGAAATTGTTGAGTGTCATCATGTAACAGGTTCTTCCGATTACATATTAAAGATCATAGTGGAGGATATCGCGGCATACGAAAGCCTCGCAATGGGAACCATTAGAAATATTAAGGAGATTTCGGCAATGTCTACAATGGTGATCCTGTCTACAATAAAAGATTCGAAGCTGGCACCGGTCAATTACGAATAGAAATATTAAACAAAGCCTTTCAGAACATCAACCAACATTCCTTCCGGCAATGCCCCTGATTGCTGCCATTTGATCTGGCCTTTTTTAAAAATGATAAAGGTTGGGATAGATCGCACATTGTACTTTGCTGCCGCAGCAGGATTTTTATCCACGTCAACTTTAATGATCTTCACTTTATCACCAAGCTTACCTGCAACATTTTTCAGAACAGGCGCCATCGTTTTGCAAGGCCCGCACCAGTCCGCGTAAAAATCAACCAACACAGGCTGATCAGAATTTATAAGATCAGAAAATGCTGACATCGTTATAATTTTTTGTGGCGAAATGGATCTGCATTCTTGCAACCTGCTCATTCGAAGGATCAGCGTTGATCACTATCAAATAACATGCAAGCGGAGAAAGCCTCCAGTCGGTTACCAGATGATCCTCACAGGTACGAAAAACAGATTTGAAATTCTGCTTAATAGAAATATTCAATGATGAACAAGCTTTAAAAGCTCTTTCAATGGCCGCATCCAGGTCTTCTTCTGTAACACTCAAACGCTCTATCAACTCACTTGCATAACAAATGTATTTAATTGACGGCTCCGGTTCCTGAAAAATAACTGGGGGCATAGACTGTTGCTCAGACTGTTTCCTCATGATGTTTACTTTTTAATTGTTTAAATAATTCCAATTCTTCAGCTGATAAATTTTTAGGAAGCAATGCTTTCACTTTTGCATAGAGATCACCAAAAACTTTCTCTTTTCCAAACACAGGCATTCCCATTCCCCTTAATCGTAACGTTTTTCCATTCTCGGTACCCTGAGGAATATCGATCTTCAGTGTGCCTTTAAGTGTTCTGATATTTGTTTTTCCTCCAAGGATCATTGTGTAGAGATCAACTGGTGCTTCACAGTAGAGATCATTTTCCTTGCGTTCAAAATGCGGATGCTCCGATACATGAACAGTTACATATATATCACCGCGTTCTCCTTTCCCGCGGGCCTGTCCGCCTTTTCCTTTTATCCTTAAATTTTGTCCTTCACGAACTCCGGGTTTAAATTTCATGTGCAGCTTCTCTCCATTTACTTCCATCAACCTGTCTGCACCATTATATGCTTCTTCTAAGGACAACACAACTTCTGCCGAATAATCCTGGCCTTTCACATTTCCACCAGCACCTGTTGTACTAAATCTTCCTCCAAATATTGATTCAAAAAAATCTGAGAAATCCTCTGTAGAGCCTTCCTGAGAATAAAATGGATTTCGTCCGCCACCATATGCATGCTGTTGATGAGGTTGCTGGCCTTGCTGATAATACTTCCAGTTCTCACCTAGCTCATCATATTTTTTTCTCTTTTCCGAATCACCTAAAACTTCATTCGCTTCATTTATTTCTTTGAATTTCTCTTCTGCAGCCTTATCTCCGGGGTTCTTATCCGGATGATATTTAACAGCCAGCTTACGGAAGGCTTTCTTAATGTCTTCTGTGCTTGCTGTTTTTTTTAAACCAAGTATTTTATAGTAATCTTTATAATTCATGGCATATCTGCATTATAATGCATTATGTAAAATAATTCTGCCAATTGCCTGACAGCCTTTACCTGTTGAAATGAGCTTATAACTATTTTATTGAAGGGGAATTAATTTCACAAAAGAACATCCGTAAAAACCATTAGTAGATTTAGCTCATAGGGCCATTAAAATCAGGCACTTTCTTTTTCTATTCTATAAAAAATAAAAATAAAAAAGATGGAAAAAGGAACTACAGGGCGTCTGTTTAAAAACCCTTTATTAGAATCATTAACCCGAAGCAATCCGCCTACAACAATTTTGTTTTACAGTTTAATGATCATCTCATTTCTATTTTTAAATTACACTTATACGCAAAACAATGTCTTACAGACTGTGTTGCTTTACAGTTCAGGTTTGTTTGTGTGGACACTTATTGAATACATTCTTCATCGCTTTATCTTTCATATAGATGAATACATTCCGAAACTAAAACGACTGCATTACTTACTGCATGGAATTCATCATGATTTTCCAAGAGATCATGAGAGATTATTTATGCCACCGGTGCCCGGAACAATTATCGCTGCAATACTTTCCGGGTTCTGGTATTTATTCCTGGGAAAAAACACATTTGCATTCATGGCTGGAATCAGCAATGGCTATCTGATCTACACTTATATTCATTACTCGGTTCACACCAAGCCAGTTTATCAGCCAATGCGTAAGCTCTGGAAAAATCATGCACTGCATCATTATAAGTATCCTAAAAAAGCTTTTGGTGTTTCTTCTCCACTATGGGATCATATCTTTAGAACAATGCCTCCGGATAGGACAAAGCAGGATCTGAATTGAGTTTATCTTTCGCATGTTTTATTCTTTCATCTTATTGATAACCAATATTATAACTAGATAAAACTAGATTTGAGTTTCGAATAATCCAAAAATATTGTACTAGGATTATTAATGCGGTTTCTTAATTTTGAAGGTATTATGATTAAATATCTGAAGATGAAAAGAAATATTCTACTCCTTTTTATAATCGCATTGGGATATAGCTTTCCCTCAAATGCCCAGTATTCCTGGAATAACGTAGGTACCGGAATGAATTCTCCGGTTAGAAGTCTTGCGGTTGACACAACCAATAACATTCTATATGCCGGAGGAGTTTTCACTCAGGCAGGCGGCTTACCTGCTGCGGATATTGCCAAGTGGGACGGATCCTCATGGGCTCCGGTAGGAACCGGTATAATTTCCGGGGCAAGCGTAACCGCAATGATAATGAAAGGTACAGATCTTATCGCTGCCGGGACATTTACAAATATTGGTGGTGTATTATCAAAGAATATCGCACGTTGGAATGGATCAACATGGGCGGCATTGGGTGCTGGACTAGATTTTCCGGGAACCGCTTCCATCAATGCTCTTGCTGTTTACAACAATGAATTATATGCAGGAGGTTTTTTTAGTAATTCCGGAGGAACACCGCTTAACTTCATTGCAAAATGGGACGGTGCAAACTGGCTCCCTGTAGGAAATGGAACAAACGGAGAAGTTAAAGCTTTATGCGTATATAATAATGAGCTTTATGCAGGCGGTACTTTCACTGATGCAGGTGGTGTTGCTGTTAAAAATATTGCAAGATGGAGTGGTGCTGTATGGTCTGATGTGGGAGGAGGATGTGATTACACGGGTGCTACAACGGTAAGTACAATGAAACCTTTTAATTCCGTTCTTTACGTGGGAGGAACATTTGGTACTGCCGGAACTACCGCTGTTAATAATATAGCTAAATGGGATGGCAGTACTTGGAGCGATGTCGGGGGAGGGACACGTTATACAGGAGCAACGACCGTAAGCACAATGCTTAATTTTAATAACGCGCTTATTGTTGGTGGAACATTCGATTCATTAGGTACCTCCGAATCAAATTATATTGGTGCGTGGGATGGAACAACATGGAGCTCTTTAGGTAACGGAACAAACAACAGTGTTCTTGCTCTTGAATCATTAGGCGATACTTTATATGCCGGAGGATTATTTACCACTTCTGATGCACTTATTACGCCTTTCATCTCAGAGTGGGTTCCGGGAGAATCAACTGCAATTATTACCAGCATGGAAGATGTTCAGTTCCCTCCGGTAAGGGTCTTTCCTAATCCTGTTCACGATCATTTATTTATAAAATCAAATACAGAGGTCGTAAGCAATGATAGCAGGTATACATTTGAATTATACAATCTGCTTGGCGCGAGAATTATGATGCAGAAACATGTTAAAGAAGAAATATTTTTTGACAGGGGACTTATTAAAGACGGCTTGTACATTTATAAGATACTCGGTGAAAATAACGACCTGATCAAACAAGGCAAGTTATCCTTCAAATAAAATAAAAGATCCCGGCACTACCGGGATTTTTTATTCTTCTTAAGAAACTTCTCTTTTACGATCTCTTCAAATGTCCGATTTTCAATTCTTGAATCGAACCATGATATATAATCAAAATATTCAAAAGCTTTTTTCTCATAGGGATCGTCAATCAGCGGCATGAATTCAGCTCTTAATTCAATGAATGCTTCCACTTCATCTCTCTTTGTATAAATATGATGCATCTTTTTACGGATGAAATTCAAGACAATATTTTCAAGCTTATACAACCTTTTACTTTTGTAAAGAAATCTGTATGCAGATATCGCATTATATTCCAGCAGACGACTATTTCCTAATTCATAATGAAGAATAAGGTTCAAGATCCTGACAGCACTTTGAATATCATATCTCAGATCCTTATGATATTCATTCAGCAATTTATTAATAACAGACAAAGCTTTATTATATTCTCCAGTTCCAAAATAAGAGTAGAATATGTTATATAATAAAGTGATCTCTTCAATTACATTTATTTTATCATGGTATTTTTTTAAGCCTTCTAAAATATTTTCCCTGGTACTGATACTTTTACTGAACTCTCCGGAATCCAGGTACATTACCATTTCAAAAATATGAGAGCTTACGAAAACATTTGCTTCAATCGCGGGGGATTTAAGCGGAACACCTCTTAGTTTCGAAAGTGTTTTATCGAAATTCTTATAACTGTGAAGATGGATCTGTGAAAGAAGAACATTATTTAAAGCGGCAATGTACATTTTTGGTTTCTCTTCTATCTTCCTCGGATACGATTCAAGAAGCTCCAATTGGTTCTCAGCTATTTTAAGACATTCGGCATTATCTCCCTTAGCATGATTATAATTAAGATGGATCAGATAAAAATAATTCTTAGAATCGAAGCTCAATGCATTTTTGAACGACTGTAATAATGGATAATCTATGATCTCTTCGAATTGCTTAAGCTCTTCTTTTGTTCTGGCTTCTTTAATTTTTTTGTTTATAAGAATGATCCTGTTATAAAGATAGCGGTACTCTGCAGTGTTCTTTTGAATATCAAGAAGCCTCATCTCTTCCTTAAAAGAAGTGCTTAGGGTCTTTTCAAACTTATCGAGATTAAGGACTTCTAACAGGACTTTCTCTTCCAGCAAATTTAACTCTATCAACTGCAGGGTTTGCTCATTATTACCTGCAAGCTCTTTCGCTTTTTCAATAATCTTAAGGCAATGTTTAAACAAGCGTTTTTCATAAAGAATTATCACCTCTTCGGTCATTGATTTCAGCTCTGAATCAACAGTTGAACCGATATAATTCATTCGTAGACTTTTCAGGATCTGACTGTAGAGATAGTTTTTTACTGCAGGTAAACGATTAAGAAAAGATTCTTCTTTTAACAGCTTTTTTATTTTCTCTTCATTGTATTCACCGAGTTTTTCTACGGCTTCAAACAGCTTTATATAGTCCTTATCACCCGCTTGGAGAGAAGAAGACATTTTAAAATATCGCTTTTCCGACTTAGATAAAGAATTGATAAGTCGTATTAATTCGTCCATAGGTTTCGAAAATAACCAATTTATTTGTCAAAATAGTTGGTTGAAAAACAATGTGTTAAAACAATTTATTTAGTAAAACAGTCCCGAAGAAAACCGAACATACTCAAAATTTTGATACTGCTTTAACATCGTTGTCGGATAAATTTACATAAATATTTTTCAATATCAATTTAGTCATTTATAATATGCAACACAACCCACCTTCTGGAAACCTCATGAACAGGATATTAATCCTCTACACATTCTTCATTCTCTCATGTATTGGCATATATACATTAAAAGTTAATTCATCTGAAATTAGAATTCAGGCAATTAAAAAAACCAATATATAAAGTCAGCTCTCAAATATTTTAAAGAATTAAAAAAGCAAAAACATGAAATTACTTATACTAATTATGCATGAAATATATGTAGAAGGTCACCCCTTTCCTGTGATAATATCTGAATCTCCTAAACCTAAAAAAACTAAAAAGAAGGTTAAGAAAAAACTAAAAAGGGATAATCGATCCATTTTATAATCAGAATGGGTTATCTGAAAGTTTAATTAATATTGAATTCAAGCTTTAGGTTTCGAATTTACTCCAATTTTAATTTTAAATAATGAATTAGTAATCAGGCCATTAACTCTTTAATTAGTTTATGAGTGGTGTGATGACTTTCGAAATCAAATCAAATTATGCTTTGTTTCAAAGATACCATCCTGGATAAATTTACCTGCAAATAAATAACTGCTGTAAATAGTATGATTAACAATAGTTATTAAAATATAAAAAAAACACAATGAAAACATCTACTCCACTTCGTAATTCATTGAGTGTTCTCAAAGCTATTTCTTTGAAAAAAACCTCACATTGTTTAAAAATAGTAATAGCTATATTTCTACTGAATTTAACTTCAGTATTTAAAACAAATGCTCAGGATAATTCCGGAAAAGAGTTCTGGTTTACATTGTTTGCAGAAACATACCTTGATCATCTTCCTGGAATTTATATTGTAAGTTATTATGACTGTACAGTTACTATAGATTATGCCGCACGAAATCCGGCACTTGATCCGGCTGGTGATCCTGAATGTACACGTCATACGGTTAATGTTATAGGAGGAGTTCCATTATATGTTGATATTCCTTATGACCTTCAGGCGCTATGCTGGAGATATGCAGACGATTTAACAGTGCCGGAAACCGTTCAGCAAAATGGGATCCGTGTGACTTCAACTGCACCGATTGCTCTTTATTCTCAGTTTTTAGCTCAGGCCTCTTCGGAGATGACACCTATTTTGCCAATAGAAGAAATGGGAACTGAATACATCGCTACGGCTTATCGTGAAATAACTGACATTGCAAATGAGTTTAATGCAAGGGCCTCTGTTACTGCAATAGAAAATGGAACAGTAGTAACTTTTACACTTCCTTCAAATACATGGACCTCCTCAACTAATATTAATGGTGGTTTTAGCCATGGACCGGGAAGCACCTGGAGTGTCACACTAAACAGGGGACAAACATATACAGTTCTTTCAAATGATAACGGACAGGCGTTAACTACAACTCCTGCCGGATCATCCGTTACGGTAAATAATAATCAGGGACTGAACGGAATGAAAATATCTTCCAATAAGATCATTTCAGTAATGGGTGGTACCGATTGTACATGGGTTGGAAATGACGAATATCCGGGTTGCGGAGCTTGTGACCTTACAAGTACACATTTAAAACCTGTGTCGGAATGGAAGACCAGATATATTTCTACACAAACCTTACAAAGACCGAATCAGATGTCGCTGGCTGTCGGACTTGCTGCACCACCTACACCGAATATTGAACCATATCCTGCCGGATTTAATAATATGTCGGTTGCGGATTATCTTTTAATTACTGCTAAAGACAATGCAACAACAGTTAATATTACTGGACAGGCTACCTATACAAAAACATTAAATGCCGGACAATGGTTCATTTACGAATCCCCGGGCAATTCAAATCCAACAACTCCTCCTCCGGGTACAAACCCAGGAAAGTCAAATCATGTAATTCAATCGAACAATCCGATCCAGGTTATTCAGATGATGAAAGGCTGGCAGTGTGATAATAACAATCCTGCAGATCCAACTCAGATGCTTGTTATCGAAGAGTCCATGTGGAGAGATAATTACATTGTAACTAATCCAACTCAATACGTAAATAACTTTTTTGTGTTCATAATTAAAGAACCTCTAGGAACTAATGTTGCGCGAAATTCTCTAAATCTGAATGTTAACGGTGTGAATATTCCTATTCCAACCGGAAACAGCCCTACAAACGATGGAACGTTGGGTTGGTCAAGAATGGGGACAGTTGAGCCATATTATTATCAGCGTGTGAACATTGCTGCAGGTGGAGCTATTAAAGTAAAATCTGTACCATTAACTGCCGGAGGAACAAAATATCCTTTTGCATTTTATGCATCCGGTTCAACTAATGCTTCCTCCTATGGATATATGGGTGGAGCGGTTTGTAATCTTAAAGCTTTTGCTCATGCTGACACTGCTAACATATGTCTAGGAACACCTACAAACTTAAAACTAGACAGTACTCAAAACGGTGGATCTATTGCAGGCATTACATTATATACATATACATGGACCGTTATGAATGGTGCAACAACTGTTTTTACGGTTTCCGGAACTGCTGCAAGCCCAAATCAGACTTTCACGGCACCTGCAGCAGGAATTTATACAGGGTACTTAGATATTGCTGATAATGCCGGATGTACTGCCAGGGATACATTTAATATTTACGTAAATGCTACAATTCCTGCTCCAACCGTACCTGCCAGCATTACTGTGTGTCAGGGACAAAATATAAATCTTACTGCAAGTTCAACAATAACAGGTGTAACCTATGCATGGACAGGGCCAGCCCCTTTCACTTCAACTTCTCAGAATCCGGTTATCACAAATGCAACTACAGCTAACAGCGGAAATTATAGTGTTACTGTTTCAAAGAATGGCTGCACAAGTTTACCAGCAACAATTAATGTTATTGTAAATCCAAATGCGGTAATTACTTTAACTTCAGCTGCAGGAACTAACAATCAAACTGTTTGCGCAAATACAGCAATTACTCCTATTACCTATTCCATCACAGGAGGAGGAACGGGAGCTACAGTTACCGGTTTGCCGGCTGGTGTAACAGGAACTTATTCCGGTGGAGCATTTACAATTAACGGAACCCCTTCTGTTACTAATGGTACTTTTAACTATACAGTTACTACAACAGGAAATTGTACACAAGCATCAGCTACAGGAAGTATAATAATTAATCCGAATGCAACAATCACCTTAACCTCTGCGATCGGATCGAATACTCAAACTGTTTGTATCAACAATGCAATTACTCCGATCACTTATTCTGTTACAGGCGGTGGCACAGGAGCAACGGTAACCGGTTTACCAACCGGAGTTACAGGCTCGTTTGCCGGTGGCACATTTACTATTAACGGAACACCAAGTGTTGCCGGGACATTCAATTACACAGTTACAACATCGGGAACGTGCGTGCAGGCAACTGCAACAGGAACCATAACAGTTAACCCGAACGCTGCTATCACTTTAACATCAGCCGCAGGAACAAATACTCAAACCAGATGTATCAATACTGCAATTACCACTATTACATATTCAATTACCGGTGGCGGAACGGGAGCAACTGTGACAGGTTTACCGGCAGGTGTTACCGGTTCATTTGCAGGAGGTACTTTTACAATTAGCGGAACTTCTTCTGTAACAGGAACATTCAATTACACTGTTAACACAACCGGAACATGTACACAAGCTTCAGCAGCCGGTACGTTAATCATTAATCCAAATGCAACAATTACCTTAACATCCGCTGCTGGAACAAATGCACAAACTGTTTGTATCAACACTGCGATCTCATCTATAACCTATAGTGTTGCAGGCGGAGGAACAGGTGCTTCGGTTACCGGTTTACCTGCCGGAGTTTCAGGATCGTTTGCAGGAGGTACATTCACGATCAGCGGAACACCTTCTGCTGCCGGAACGTTTAATTATACAGTTACTACAACAGGTACTTGTACACAAGCAACTGCTACCGGAAGTATAACTGTTAATCCGAATGCAGCTATCACTTTAACATCAGCCGCAGGAACAAATACGCAAACCAGATGTATCAATACTGCAATTACAACTATTACATATTCAATTAGCGGTGGCGGAACCGGAGCAAGTGTAACAGGATTACCGGCAGGCGTTACTGGCTCATTTGCCGGAGGTACTTTTACTATCAGCGGAACACCAACAGTGACAGGATCATTCCCATACTCTGTTACAACTACTGGAAGCTGTACACAAACGTCTGCAACCGGTACGTTAACTATTAATCCAAATGCTATAATAACCTTAACATCAGCTGCTGGAACAAATGCACAAACTGTTTGTATCAACACTGCTATAACCCCGATCACTTATTCTATTGCAGGCGGAGGAACAGGTGCTTCAGTTACCGGTTTACCAGCCGGAGTTTCAGGCTCATTTGCCGGTGGAACATTCACGATCAGTGGCACACCAAGTGTTGCAGGAACATTCAATTATGCAGTTACTACAACAGGAACATGTGCTCAGACAACTGCAACAGGAAGTATTACTGTCAACCCGAATGCAGTTATAACATTGACTTCTGCAGCAGGTACAAACGCTCAATCGGTTTGTATAAATACACCGATTACTACAATTACATATTCCATTACCGGAGGAGGAACCGGTGCAACTGTTACAGGTTTACCTCCAGGTGTTACAGGTTCATTTGCTGGTGGAACATTTACTATCAGTGGAACTCCTACCACAGCCAACACATTTAATTATACTGTAACCACAACGGGATCATGCACACCCGCAACTGCTAATGGAAGTATTGTGGTAAATCCGTTACCTGTAATTACTTCTACTCCATTTACAAATGAAACAAGTTGCGGAGCAAACGATGGAACAATTACAATTAATGTAACAGGTACAGGACTGACTTACTCCATTAATGGAGGAGCTTCTTATGTAGCAGTCAACAACTTTACAGGATTAGCAGCAGGTCCTTATAATATTATGGTTCAAAATGGTGCTGGATGTTCTACAAGCGGAGGAACTGTTTCAATCAGCAGTGCCGGTGCTCCTCCAACACCAACTGCAAATGCAAATCCGAATCCACTTTGCGCAGGCGGTACATTAACTCTTTCTGTAAGCACACCGGTAGCCGGAGAGACGTATAACTGGTCGGGACCTAATTATACTGCATTGGGGGCTACTGTTACTATACCTAATGTAACCAATGCAATGTCCGGAGTTTATACAGTTACAGCAAGCATAGGATCTTGCGTAAGTGCGGGAAGTTCGGTATCTGTTACTATTAACCCGGATGCAGCAATAACATTAACATCAGCTGCAGGAACGAATACACAAACAGTTTGTAATAACACTCCGATAACAAATATTACTTACTCGATCACTGGCGGTGGAACAGGTGCAACTGTTACAGGTTTACCTTCTGGAGTAACCGGATCATTTGCTGGAGGGATATTT
>JAJTCJ010000065.1 GCA_021323165.1 Bacteroidota bacterium
CCAACCTTTAACATAAGTTCTGAAAGTGTTTATTCCCTGCATCATGTGATCAACATATTCTTTTTGCCAGTCAACAGTTTCTCCTTTAAGTTTACGGCAGACAACTTTAGCAGCTGTAGAACCCGATTCCATCGCGAAAGTTACACCGGATGAAAAAACAGGATCCAGGAATTCAGTTGCATTTCCTGCGGTTACGAAACCTTCGCCAAAGAATTTTGTGGAAGTAATCGCATATCCTTCAATTGTTCTTGGAGCAAGAACCATTTCCTGATCTTTGAACCTTTCTTTTAATTGAGGACAATCCTCAACAAGAGCTTTCATGCGTTCAACAGGATCTACAGGGAAGTCTTTAAAATATTCAGGATTACCTACAAATCCAACTGAAGTTTCTCCGGTTGAGAAAGGTATTATCCAAACCCAGACTTCCTGCTGATGAACCACTACAGTGATTCGGTTTCCTTCAACACCTTCAGGACGTTTTGGATCTTTAAAATGTGTAAAATGAGTTTTGCGTGGATCGAAACTGGATTGTTTGTTAAGCCCCAGTAAATTCGGTATCACACGTCCGTATCCGCTGCAATCAATAACAAAACGTGCTTCGATCTGTTTTTTATTTCCATTAACATCTTCAACTGTAGTTATGGATGACTCATCTTCGTTGAATTGAATCCCGGTTACTCCGGTTTCAAATTCAACAGGAATTCCTTTTTTTGCAACCCCTTTTGCAAGGATCTCATCAAATTTTGCACGTTGAACCTGCCAGGTCCATGTCCAGCCTTTACTGAACTGGTCTGAAAAGTTAAAGTCACAAACTTTATCTCCCATTAGAAATTTTGCTCCGAATTTTTGCTGAAAGCCTCCTGCTTTAACATCTTCCAAAAGGCCTGTTTCATCCAGATGATCCATCACGCGAGGTAATAGACTTTCTCCTATCACAAAACGTGGGAACTTAACTTTTTCAACTACGCGGACCTTAAGTCCATTTTTATGTACGATAGAGGCAGCGATACATCCGGCCGGGCCGGCACCGATAACCAATACGTCTGTTTTTTCGGTAATCATATTTAGGAATTTTGTTGAAGTTATCAGATATAACAGCAACGCTTTTAAATTGTTCTCTTATTTACAAAGGTAGCTAATATTTCATCAAAAATCTTCAAGAGTCCCAATTTTAGTAAGGAAATACTTGATTTTAACATCACGTTCATACCTAACATTTTGTTACATTTGAGCGACCTGAAAAAAATGCCTGAAAATCCAATAATAGAAACGAATCACCTTGTAAAGAGCTTCAAAGGTTCTAATGAGCAAGTGGTGAAAGATATTTCGTTTTCAGTTTACCGGAATGAGATATTCGGACTGCTTGGACCGAATGGTGCAGGAAAGACAACTACTATTTCTATACTTTGCGGATTGTTTCCGCCCACTTCAGGAAGTGTGATAATTGATGGAATGAGTCTGAACGGAGATCTTGCTGGCGTTAAACAAATCATTGGAGTTGTTCCTCAGGATATTGCACTTTACCCGACACTGACTGCGAGAGAAAATCTGAATTTTTACGGAAAGATGTATGGAGTGTCCGGAAAAGAGCTTAAAGATAAAATAGAACTATGGCTTGGTAATTTCGGTCTAAGGGAGGCTGCAGACAGAAGAGTTTCAACATATTCCGGTGGGATGAAACGAAGAGTAAATCTGATCGCAGCAATACTTCATGATCCCAAAATTTTGTTTTTAGATGAGCCTACTGTAGGAGTGGATGTGCAATCAAGGAATGTGATCATTGATCATTTAAAAGAGTTGAATAAAAAAGGTACAACAATAATTTATACTTCTCATCACATGGAGGAAGCGGAACATTTCTGTACAAATGTGGCGATCATTGATAATGGGAAGATAATAGCAACCGGTTCACCGAAAGAATTGATCAATTCTTATCCGAACTGTAATAATCTGGAATCGGTATTTCTTCATTTAACGAAGAGGAGTTTGAGAGATTGAAAAGTTTGTAGTTTAGAGTTTGTAGTTCGTAGACGGTTAAATTGAAATAACAATAACAATCAAAAAATAATTAAACTCTTTGCGCCTTAGTGCCTTGGCGGTGAAAAACAATGAAATTAAAAGCGGCCATAATAAAAGAAATACTTATTCTCCTGAGAGATAGAGTAGGGCTTGCCATTTTATTCATTATGCCAATGATCCTGATCTTTGTAATGACACTCATTCAGGATTCAGCTTTTAAAACACTTAATGAAAAAGGTATTTCTATCGTATTTGTAAACAATGATAATGATTCCTTAGGTATTGCCATTGAAAGAGGATTACGTTCATCAGAGTTGTGTACTGTTTTTGATTCTGTGAATGGAAAGCCGGCCACTGCAGAATCGGCTCAGCAAGCGGTAGCCGAAGGACAGTTTTTAATAGGGATCGTTATTCCACCAGGTGCAACAGCGGCAGTAAAAAATAATGTTCTTCAGCTGGTGTCTCAAACATTAGGTCAGGATTCAGTAAACGTTACAGAGAGTTCTGATTCTGTAGAGATAAAGATACTTATCGATCCAATCACTAAAAAATCATTTATCGCTTCGGTGACAAGTTCTTTGCGCGAATATATTTCCGGTGTTAAAACGAGGATAATGTTTGAAAGCTTTTCAGAAGAAATATCATCATTGATTCCTGATAAAGAAAAAAAACCTTCAAATGCTTTTCAGCAAACTCAAATAATAAAGTATACCGAAGTATACGCATCAAAAAGTATTGGTGAAGTGGTTCCTAATGCGGTTCAGCATAATGTTCCGGCCTGGGCAATATTTGCTATGTTCTTTATAGTAATGCCATTATCCGGAAGTATTATGAAAGAAAAAACAGAAGGAAGCATCTTCAGACTGCATACAATGCCAAGCTCTTACTTATTGCTTCTTAATGGGAAGATAATTGTATATGTGCTGGTTTGTCTTTTACAATTATTGCTGATGCTTTCAGTAGGGAAAATATTTTTGCCAATGCTGGGCTTACCGGTTTTGTATATGGGTCAAAGCATCACGGGAATAATAATTATTTCTGTTGCTACAGCATTTGCAGCAACAGGTTATGCAGTACTGGTTGGGACCATCGCTTCAACAGAGCAGCAGGGGTCGATCATGGGAGCATTGTCAATTTTATTGCTCTCTGCCTTGGGAGGGATCTGGGTGCCGACTTATGTAATGCCCCAGGTAATGAGAAATCTGAGTGCGTTCTCTCCCCTGAACTGGTCATTGGAAGGTTTTTATGAGTTATTCCTTCGGGGAGGAGATGTTTATTCAGTAATAGGTTCCGCGATAAAACTAATGATCTTTTTTGTAATCACTCTTGGAATTTCTTCATGGATCAATAAAGCAAGGAGGAGAATTTGAATCCTTTTGCCATTAGAGATTTAATAAAAAAAATTAATAAGCATAATCACTCAGATATTCAAAATCTTTTGTGAGCTTACCGGCTTTAGTGATCGAAGCTCGTTCAATAATTCCATCTTTATCTTCTCCAATAATACTTGGAAGAACACGTTCCATCAGATCTTTCCCGAAATCATCACTTGCATCGCGGGGTAATTCACAGGGAAGATTATCCACCGCCATTATACAAACGGTGTCTTTATTGAAAGGAAGATCCTCTTTGTGTTCTTTAATATTATAACCGTAAAAAGGTTTGTCGATGGTACTTGCGCGAATAGTTGTCGGAACACTTCCATCAATATCGCAGGTTATATCCGCAATCACACTGATATGAAAATCAGGATCCTCCATGTCTTTTAATTCAAACATTTTTGGTGAATGCGGATCCCAGAAATGAGCAGAGATATAAATATCGGCAGCCTTGGTATATTTGGGAAATACAGATTCGAAATGTTCGGGGTGTTTGAAAAAATCCTGAAGATCGAAATTATGATCTCCTTTTCTTTCAACATAATCACGTGGATTTAACTGGCAATAAACCGGCTCACGGAATGACGCCATTAAAAATTCCTCAGGAGTAACTTTACGTATCCGTAAAGCACTGAGTGTTTCAATAGCACCATTTGCAACTCGTCCTCCTCCAGTTAAAGCGATTTTTATATTGGGAAGTTTTACCCTCTTTAGTTCTTCTTCCATTTCAGCACGGTCTCTGCAGATGTTTGCCGGACGAAGCTGAAAAAGATCATATTTTTTACCGTATCCTAAAAAAGCATTGTAAGCTCCTACAATTCCTGCATACCTTCCGAAACCAATGATCCTGTTATGATTTTTATCGGTTAATGTTTCATAATCGATCATTTGGATCTTCTTTTCAATAAGCGTTTTCATCAATTTCTGATTATGAGGCTGCTTTTTTATAGTATGTGAAAAGAAGAAATATTTTTTATTAGGCATTAAGAGTTCTTTCGGCACTTCTTTTACCCCCATCAGAATATCACAATCACTTAGGTCCTCCTGAAGAGGAACTCCAAATGCGGTATATTCCGCATCTTCATAACAACGGATCTTGCTTGGTTGTACTACAATTTCTATATGAGGATATTTTCTGATCAGTTCCGCACATATCAAAGGAGTTAATGGTACACGTTTATCAGGTGGGCTTTTCTCTTCACGAAGGACGCCAATCTTTAATTTATTCATAAAATGGTTGGTTAATAGGATGTAAATATAACAATTCTATTAATTGAAGTTTGCAGCCTTTTTACCAAGGTTCAAAGACGCTAATAATTATCCTATCTATTTGTAAAGTCAGTTTTTTTTGCTTCAAGAACCAAACAGGCACAAAGTTTTAATGTGATTTAGAAATCCTGCCTGAATAAAACAAGATTTTGGCTATTTAAAGGGCCTGCTTACCGAATACAGCGTATGAATGCATAATGACAGCAATATCTTTGACTCATTAAACAAGATCTACCATGGAAACTAATCAAACTAACGCAAATGGCGAGAAAGCCCCTTCATCTGAAAGTTCTGACTTTGGAAGCATGCTTCATGCAGGCAGCTTACCTGAAGATAAACAGGCAAAAACAATGACTGCCGAATATTCTTTAAGTCTTATTAAAGCAAGCCTGGACCATTTGGTAAATGAAAATACGGATGGTAAAATTCCGGATGTTGATGCGACTGTAGCTGTAATAAAGGAATTCGGACATCAGGATCTGAATAAGCCTGTGGGAAATAAATACCCTTGCTCAAATGAAATGTTAAAAGAACTGATCAAAGATCATGAAAGGATCATTACTCAGTTACGTAAAAATATGTCGAATTATTATGAACGATACCGTGATCTGAGTTTTAGAAATATATTGAATGGTATAATTGAGGAACATAAAACAGTTGCTTTGACCTTGAAGCGATTTTTAATAGGAAAAACAGTATAAATTAAATAAAATCAGATTAATGCTTGACATGTATAAGTATATTCTTGGGAAGGTAAGCTTTGATAAGAATATTTTTAAAAAGGAATTGAATAAGGCAATGAATAATTTACCGCAGGATGAAGCCGTAAAATTTATTAAATGGTGTAAGATCTCATTTGATCATGAGCTATTAAACGATTGTATCGATCTTAACGAAGAAAAGTTTTCCCGACTATCTAATTCAGCAGCATAAAATACAGATCCGAAAGGATCTTTTTTTTTGCCTGATCTTAATCTACCTTAACGTATTTTTCCGTGCTGCTCTTTTTCTTGCCGTTTATTTTCAGATAGTAAATCCCGTTCGATACATCCGGAATATTTAATTGTTTCTGAATTTCAATTGTGTTTTGAAATGATTCTGAATAAACTATTTCTCCTTTGGAACTTATTACTTCCACAACTAATTCATCTCCCCATTCATTCCTCAAGAAATTTCCTTTGAAATTTATTGCACCGGAAGAGGGATTAGGATAGATTATCATTGCAAATTTCTCTGCATTTTCAACGATGCCCGTAACGGCAGCAATGTAAACAGGTTTGATATGATTATTATTTCCTTCATTGTTTTCGTGGATCACATTCTGATAATCTGCAGCCGTGATCAGATAATACATTCCGGGATTAACCCAGGAAGGAATTGTAAGATCTGCGAAAATATCTTTACCATAATAATAATTCACAGCTCCGGAATCTAAGGATGCCAGCATAAGATCAACTATATCCAACCTCCAGTCGGAAGATAAAAATATTCCCACAGGACTTGATGTTGTTGTAGCGCCATAAACATTGATCCTTGCAGAAAATGGATTGCTGATGTCGGTAGAGAGAGTATCAGATACATTAATATTGGACAATTGGAGATCCGGATAATAAGAATAAGAATTGCCGGAAGAGATACGTGTATACCTGATGTTGTTTGTTTCATTAGGTTCAGCGAATAGATTATTGTAATCCACTTTAATAATAAGATAGTAGTTGCTTAATTGAGTTCCCGAAGGATATACCAGGCTTGGTGAGCCCCAGAAATTCACACCGGGAGGAAGTGATGAGATATTAGCCGTTGATAGAAGAATATCGGAGGAACCGGGTATTGTATCAAGTGATAAATAAATAGCTGTTGTAACATTGTACTGATACAAATTAGACTGATGATGTATGGTGTAATTAACAGAGATAGGTGAAGTACCGGAAACAGATGCACTAATTGAATTCATTACAAAATCTGAAAACCTTGTAACGATATTAATAGGAGTGCTGAAGTAATTATTCGTTTCTGAACTTTCTGTCACGACATTAAAATAATCCGCATAAGCTATCAGGAAATAATCCCCGGGGCTTACCGTTAAAGGAATGTTCAGATTAAAACTTGCACTGTCGCATGCTGTGGGATTTACACTGTATCGCAATTGAGCACTGAGATACAAATCTCCACCATCAAAAATTGAATCTGTAGAAAGATAATAACCTACTTTATACGATCCGGAACTTGCGCTTCCTGAGTTATAAACATGAGCTTTTACGAACATATTTGTTCCCGGTGCAGCTGAATATTCGGTTGGTTTAACGGATCTTACATACAGATCTCTTGTTGGGGAAACTACGTTTATAAGTGAATAACTAATATTATTGCTTTCATTAGTTTCTGATGTTATATTATTCTGGTCCGCCCCAAATAAAATATAATAAGTGCCATTTGATATTCCTGAAGGAAGGGTTACTGTTGCATTAGTATATGTAGGAGTATAGGAGGCAGAAGAAGGACTCACCCAGGATACTATGCTTGATGTCAGGTATTGATCGGAGGCATCCAATAAAGTGTCGGCAGAAAAATAGTATCCGACAGTTTGATTATTCAAACTTGCGTTTCCTTCTAATTTTAAAATACTCTTTAAGGAGATAGTAGTAGCAGCTGCAGCCGATGTTAAGGATAACGAATTGTTATATACTGACAGATCGTAATTTTTGTTTTCGATGTTAAATGGAATTATTATTTGATTATTTGTTTCATTCGTTTCCGATATGAAATTAAACGGATCCAATCTTAAAATGATATAATACATTCCGGTTATGCCCGCAGGGAGCATGTGGTAAGGATATATATTCATTCCCGAGTTACCCTGTATATTCAATGTTGCTGTACTTAACAAAGTGTCATTTGCATCCAGGATGCTATCGGCTGATAAACAATAATGTACGGTTAGTCCATTTACCAAACCATACTCCGAATTTTTAATTGTGTAGGTATAACTCACATAAGAATTTGTAAAAAATGGTTGATAACCCAAATAATAGGATTCGATACTCACATCTTTATTGTCAGGAAATACATCGATCATGATGTGAGTAAAATTGTTTGATTCGTTTGATTCCGGGTATCCATTGAGTGAATCAAGTCGAACTATGAGATAATATCTTCCCGGACTTGTTACGGTGGGAATTGTTGTAGATAACGTTCCATAATAATACATTGGTGACATTATTCCTGTCAGCTTCAGATCCAGTGAATCAAAAGTAGTATCCGATGAAAGATAGCATGATTTAGATATCATTTGACCATTCGCAATTGGAATGTTTCCAATGTTCTGTATGCCATAGTCAATAGTTAAGGATCCTCCAGGCGTCAAGGTATAATTTGAGAGTATGAGATTCCCCCATGCAACATCCATAGTGGGTGACGAAATAATAATAGGTGCATAACGTGTATTATTTGTTTCAATCGTTTCCGGAAACATATCTAATGGATCTGCCTGAACTATCAGATAATAATTTCCCGGTGAAAGTGAAGAAGGAATATTTAAAGTATCCTGATGATCGAAATTACGGCCTGGAATCGGAGTACCCTTGTAAGAATATTCTCCTGAAACATCAGATGAATCCAATATCGTATCCAGTGAAAAATAATATTTTACAACTGAGGTATCCAGGGTTTTATACAACCTGTTGTGTATGGTAACGGTAACAGGTAATTGTCCTCCCGGAAAATATTTAGGGTAAGAATAATAATATCCGTAATTGGTATAAATATTCGATGTGATCAGATCTATCTTAGAAGGATGAATATAAACCGGCATTTTGAACCAATTGTTGTTTTCATTTGCTTCTGGAAGTAAATCGGTGTTGTCTGCTTTTAATAAAAGATAATAATTTCCAGGATTGATAGAATTTGGAATCGGAAGATAAATTTGATTGTTCACCGGGTTTTGGTCAGGAATAACATGTGAAGAGAGAGCGTCATAAAGGTGTAGGTCACCTGGATCATAAACACTATCAGTTGACAGATAAAAACCTGTATAGTTACCTCCGGCAGTGGTTGTTCCAATATTTTTAATTGTGTAGTTGATCAAGGCGTTTTGACCTGAAACAAATCCCGGATTATAAAAATATAAACCCGTCAGTAATAGATCAGGTTTAATATAAGGGACACATTTGGCTAAAGCCTTAAATCCCGGCTTAGTCGTTGATCCGTTGGATAAAAATTTAATACGAACTGCTCCGGTAGGATGAGTGGAAACAATTCTGGACGGCATGCTGTTGAACATTCCTATAAGCGGATCGCTCGTAGTTGGTCCATCATATATGTTCAGCTGATCACCAGCTTCCATATCCATGAAAAAAAACTCAAGTGAAACATAATTGCCTGTAATTCCAGGATAGAGTGTTAAACATGAATGTTCATTATTTGAGTAGTCCCCATTTCCTCCGCTATCATAAATTATTTCCTGACATGTTGTATGAACAGGATGTCCGCCAATTGAGAGATTAAATGTTGTTCCGCTTCCGGCACCCAATACAATTTTATGTGTTTTGAAATTATTGCTTTCATTGGATTCTGAAATTAACTGCGTATGATCTGTAAAAGCTATAAGATAATAGTCTCCATCAGGAATTGATAATGGGATGTTCAGATTAACATATAAGCTGTGATAAGCATTAAGATTAATGGGATTTGTTTTTTTTGTAAGAAGCAAAATATCATTGCTGTCTGGAAATTGGTCCGTTGATAATAATACAGCTGTATAGGTTGTATCAGCAGAGCTATTGCCATTATTCGAAAAGCTCATCCAGGCCTGAACGGCTATTCCTCTTGGAATACTATCGTAATATGGATATGTAGGTGAAAAGTTTGTTATATATAATTCGGAATGTGGATTGGAAATGTTTATCGCTGTATATACAACATTATTATTTTCATTTGTTTCATTGATGAGATTTGTGTTGTCTGAGACAGTTAAAAAATAATATGCTCCTGGCAGGGTATTTAAAGGAATAGTAATAGTGTCACGGGTGTAAATATTTTGGTTGCCATTAATCCCATTTATATTCGTTGAGTCAACAAGGATATCCGAATTATCCAATACAGTGTCTGCTGAAAGATAATAAGCTGTTGAAAAGGACGGACAATTGCCACCTTTTAAATTATAGGTGGAATATATCAATGGAATTACAGATCCCATTGTTTGATTTAAATTTATGGAAGGTGGATATAGTTGAATATCCGTTTCATAAGGTTTAATAAAAAGTGGCGTTTTTCTAATGTTGTTTAGTTCGTTGATCTCCTGAATAATATTGCCGGGATCAATATGAAAAATAATAAAATAATTACCCGAGTTAATTGAAGGCACAGCCCCATTTAAATAACCGTTTATAGTGCCGTAATAACTATAAAACGCGGTATCATTTTCTAATAAGATATCAGTAGGGTCTGGGATAGTATCTGCTGAAAGGGTTATTTTTACAGGGAAGGGTTGGGTTAAAGAAAGATCTGTAACCTTAAGTGAGTAAGACAAATAAAAATTCCCTCCTGATGTCCATGATGCGTTAGTTGAGCTGCTCTGGAAACTTATATCATATTTTGGAGGTCCGATATGGATGGGAACAGATGTTATATTATTATTCTCTATTGTTTCTGTAATTAAATCAAAAGGATCGGCTTTCAAAAAGAGGGTATAATTGCCTTGATTAACGAATGTTGGAATAGTGAGATTTGTGAGATAGCCTGAGCTTGAACAATTTGATGCGGGTTGTAACTGTTTAATTTCAATCATTGTGTCAGCAGCATCAAAAATATTATTGTCAGACAAATAAACCGCAACATCCGCATACATTAACGGGCCATTCCCTCTATCCATTAAGCAGCCGCTCACTGAGACAGATGCGCCCGGGTAAGATAATAAAGGATTGTGATGCATAGTAAAAAGTAGGTCGTTTACTGAAGGCTTTATAGTGAGCTTAATATATTGAATGTTATTATTCTCATTACCTTCGGCAATCAAATTCTGAGGGTCAATACAGTTAAGTATATAATAATCACCCGGTGCTGCCTGAGGTACAGGAAGTGCTTTGTATGCATAAAAAGTGCTGCCTCCATAAAGAGTATCAAAGATTATATTTCCTAGCCATATATCATTACTATCAAATAATGTATCGGTAGATAAATATCCTGAAACCTGAAAAGGCTCACCTTTCGAACCTTTATTGATGATATTACCTCCAATATGGATCTGTGATCCGGAGATCTGATTATATGAAGGTGCAACTTGATTTGGATAATAGAAAAAGGACAGATCAGCCGGAGGAATAGTGGAAACACATTGGACCGCGGCAGTAAATCCTTCATAAAGATAACTTGATTGGCAGTTAAGGTGTAAGGTAAGTGAACCGTTCCTTAATGATGAATATATTACCGGAGGTAAATTGTTTCCTTTGTATGACCCTATTGGAGATCCATTGTAGCCATTATAAAAACCATTATATACTGTAAGCTCATCATTAGGTCCCAGTTGAAAATCAGTGAAGGATAATTTAATATAGGTTCCGGGAATCTGGGGTTTTAAAACTAGCCTGCCACCTGTATAAGAGGATATTAACCCGCTCCCGGACCCATCTGTTAAAGTACCTGATAAAACATGAGCTGTATCAAGGTTAAAGTTAACGGGCATCATATAGGTTTGAGCTTCCGACCCGAAACAATTTAAAAGGATACAAATAAGAGTAAAAAGTTTTCTCATGGCTTAGGTTTCAGTTTATTGGGAGCAGAAATATGTAAACCAATTTTATTCCAACCTAAATATGAGTAATGAAATTCCCAGTATCGTCACGAAATCAATTTGTTACGAGTAAATCTAAGTGTAATGTCAGTCCTTAATAAAGAATCCAAACGAGTTGCTTACTCCTTTTCAGTTCTTAAAGTTGGCTTTTTATATTTGAACTTTGTGTACCTTAAGGAAAGTTCAATTCCTCCTCTGGCAGTACTTGCCTGTGTAAGTTTGGAAAGATTATAATCATAACTAATTCCTAAGGTATAAGAGAAATATTCCAGCATAAAAGAAATGATTATTGCATCTTTAGCACGGCAATATGCTCCTAAATATACAGCAGCATCTTTTTTAATACCGGTGTATTTACTTGCCTGACTTAATTTATAACGGAACATGGTTCCTAAAAAAAGTTCTTTGGCAGGACCTTGTGTGAAAAACACCAAACCCGGCAAAATCGCAAGATTGTGAAAGTTAGGTACACTGATCAAAGCATCTCCGTGTAGTACATACCTTGTATATAATTGTTCGGGAGACACTTCATAAAAAGAATATTTTTGTTTAAAGTGATAAACACCCACTCCGATCTTTGCCTGAAAATCATGATTGTCCTCCACGTGATGAAGCCCTGATTTATCATTGATGTTCCATAATAATCCACCACCAATATCTATATAAGTGAAAGACGATCTTAAATTCGTTTCTCCTGATGGAAGATTTGGATCATAGCCAGAACTTTGATCATACTGATTTGACCACTGCAGATCGTTATAAACAAGGCTGCGCTGCGCATATCCTCCCTGAAGCGCAAGGCCGAGAGTCTGGAATTTAGCAACACGGTGATGATATCCAAGAGTAAGATTTATTTGTGATATTCCCATTTTTGCATCTCCAGCGCGATCCTGAAAGAAATTTATTCCTCCTACAAAAGAACTGTTTTCATGGTTCTTGGGATTATACCGGGAATCAATAGAAGCCCCGAGTGTTTTATATGGAGTTGATACACCTCTCCACTGATCTTTATAATTTATTATAGCCTGGATCTCATGATTGGCACCTGCTAATGCAGGATTCAATGTAAGTGGCGACATGTTGAATTGTGAAAAATGAATGTCTTGTGAAAAGGCTGAAAAACTTAAATGTATAAGTAATATCAGAAATAAAATGTTTTTTTTCATGACTCAATTTTTAATGTTTTTATCTAACGAGACTAATATTTCCTTTTTGGATAATTTCTTCTCCATTTGTTAATGTTGCTTTCAGATAGTAAACAAACACTGCTGTATTCATTAACTCTCCATTATATTTTCCATCCCATGAATCTTTAGGATTGTTTGATTCAAAAACTTTTTCTCCCCAACGATCGAAAATCATGAATTGCATTTTAGAGATACAATTTCCCAGAACTAACTCAATATCATTAACTCCATCATTGTTAGGAGAAAATGCATTTGGAACGAAAAGATCTACGCATTTTATATCACTTACAGCAGCATCTATAGTCACAACAGAAACAGCAGCAGCACTACAACCGCTAAATGTTCCGGTGACAGTATAGGTAGTTGTAACAGCAGGTGAAACTACAATGCTGCTGGAAGTTTGACCGGTATTCCAGGAGTAATTATCTGCTCCTGTAGCTGTTAATGTTGCCGATGTACCTGGAGCAATTGTTGCTGAATTAACACTGATAGAAGGATTGGCCGTATAAGTGACTGTTGAAACAGCAGTTCCGGAACATCCGTTTGAAATCCCGGTAACGGTGTAGGTGCTTGTACTCAGAGGTAAAACTGTGATCGAATTTGTGGTTTCCCCTGTACTCCATATGTATGAATCACCTCCGGTTGCTGTTAGGGTAGCCTGTCCTCCCGGACATAACGTAGGTGAATTTACTTCAACACCTAATGTATTACCAATAGTTACCGTAGCAATAGCAGTTCCTGTACATCCGTTTGAAGTACCTGTTACTGTATAAGATGTTGTAAAACCAGGAGAAACAATAATAGATTCACCTGTTTCATTTGTACTCCATTTATATGTATCAGCACCGGTAGCTGTTAACGTTACATTGTTACCCAGACATGTTGTCGGAGAATTAACACTGATATTTAACGTTGTTCCAATATTGACTGTGGCAATTGCAGTTCCGGAGCAGCCATTAGAAGTGCCGGTAACTGTATACGAAGTTGTTGCAGTTGGTGAAACCTGGATGGAGTTACCATTTTCATTATTGCTCCAGGAATAGTTATCTGCTCCTGTAGCTGTTAAAGTAGCTTCGGTACCAACACAAATTGTAGCCGAATTAACAGAAATTAATAATGAGTTGCCTATGGTAACAGACCCTACTGCTGTGCCAACGCATCCATTGGATGTACCGGTGACAGTATAGGATGTTGTTGAATTAGGCGATACTGTTATTGAGCTGCCGGTCTCATTGTTACTCCATATATACGTATCCGCACCGCTTGCTGTTAATGTTGCGTTGTTTCCTGAACACACAGTTGTTGAGTTTACATTGATGGTTAATGTAGTGCCAATTGTTACTGTAGCCACAGCAGAACTTGTTTGTCCGTTATCAGTTGCAGTAACAGTATATGAAGTTGTAGAGTTCGGTGAAACTGAAATTGAGCTAGTAGTT
>JAJTCJ010000066.1 GCA_021323165.1 Bacteroidota bacterium
TCAAGACCTGATCAAGTTTGTAGCAAAATCCGGAGTAAGCGAGGTTGAGCTCGAAACAAAAGATGTAAAGATCGTTATCAAAACTCCGGCAGGAAAAAAGGAACAGGTATTTGTTCAGACTGCTGCACCAATGGTTTCTCAGCCGGTTCAAAATGCAGCTCCTGTTATGCAGCATTCTGCGCCTGCAACTGAAACAAAGGCTCCTGAAACTAAAACAAGCGGTGGTGCCGATGAATCAAAATATATCACTATCAAATCTCCTATGATCGGTACTTTCTATCGTTCATCATCTCCTGATAAACCGCCATTTGTGAATGTTGGAGATGAGATCTCTGCAGGAAAACCTGTTTGTATCATTGAGGCTATGAAGCTTTTCAATGAGATCGAGTCGGATATTAAAGGTAAGATCGTAAAGGTGCTGGCAAATGATGCCACTCCTGTTGAGTATGATCAGCCATTATTTTTAGTTGATCCAAGCTAAATAGTTTAAAGTTTCAGGTTTCAAGTTCTGTGTAAACCCAGAACAGCCAAACTTTTTAAACTTCAAACTTTAAACTTAAATTGTATGTTCAAAAAAATACTAATTGCAAACAGAGGTGAGATCGCATTAAGGATCATACGTACCTGTAAAGAAATGGGAATTAAAACTGTTGCAGTTTATTCTACTGCCGACAGAGAATCCCTGCACGTGAAGTTCGCTGACGAAGCTGTTTGTATCGGACCTCCTCCAAGTAAAGATTCTTATCTGAATATTCCGAATATTATTTCTGCAGCGGAGATCACTAATGCTGATGCTATTCATCCCGGATATGGATTCCTTTCTGAGAATGCTAAATTTTCAAAAATTTGTCAGGAACATAACATAAAGTTCATTGGCGCGTCACCTGAAATGATCAATTCTATGGGTGATAAATCATCTGCGAAAGCAACCATGATCGCTGCGGGTGTTCCATGTGTACCCGGCTCTGAAGGTTTATTGGAAAGTGCTGATCAGGCAATTGAGCTTGCACCGAAAGTTGGTTATCCTGTTATCATCAAGGCAACTGCAGGTGGTGGCGGACGTGGAATGCGCATCATCTGGAAAGAAGAAGAAATGCGTGCTCATTACGAATCAGCGAGCAAAGAAGCTGAAGCAGCATTTGGAAATGGCGCAATGTATATGGAAAAATACATTGAAGAACCTCGTCATATCGAGATTCAGGTTGTTGGTGATCAGTACGGAAAAGCTTGTCACTTATCAGAAAGAGATTGTTCTATTCAGAGACGTCATCAGAAACTTGCAGAAGAAACTCCTTCTCCGTTCATGACTGATGAATTGCGTGAACGTATGGGTGAAGCTGCTATTAAAGCTGCTTTAGCTGTAAGATACGAAGGTGTTGGTACTGTGGAGTTCCTTGTAGACAAGCACCGTAATTTTTATTTCATGGAGATGAATACACGTATCCAGGTTGAGCACCCAATCACTGAAGAGGTGATTGATTATGACCTGATCCGTGAACAGATATTAGTAGCTGCAGGAGTTCCTATTTCAGGAAAGAATTATTATCCTCAGTTGCATGCAATTGAATGCCGTATCAACGCGGAAGATCCTTTCAATAATTTCCGCCCTTCACCGGGTAAGATCACTGTATTGCACACTCCGGGCGGACATGGGATCCGTGTAGATTCACATATCTATGCAGGTTATACAATTCCTCCGAATTATGACAGTATGGTTGCGAAATTGATCACTGTTGCTCAGACACGTGAAGAAGCGATTGCAAAGATGCACCGTGCATTAAGTGAATATGTGATCGAAGGAGTAAAAACAACAATTCCTTTCCATTTAAAATTAATGAAGGATGAGAATTTTATCAAGGGTGAGTACACTACCAAATTCCTTGAGACTTTTGATCTTACAGAATAAATTTATTTTATTAAAAAATAAAAGCGGAACTGAAAAGTCCGCTTTTTTAATTCATAGGCCATATTATTTAAATTATAATTGGCACATTAGCTCATCGTAACATCTAGGCATTTTTAAAGCCCAGTAATAATCGGTACATTAACTCATCGGTACATCTTTACACTATTTCTGTTCAGCCATAAATTTCAGAATGTCATTATACAATGGGTTGCGTCCGTTATAAAACTGAAAGATCATTGGAATGTGATGTTTCCTTCTTATTTCTTTATGCTCGAATTTTATTGAGTGCTGAGGCAATTCATTTATAAATCTTTTGTTGCTGGATTTAATATTCGGATACGTTTTTTCTCCTGTGAAGATCAGCATTGGTGGAACGCCTTCATGAAGATAATAGATCGGAGATCCTCTTTTCCAGTTTTCGGGATTTGTGGTAAAAACGCTTTGATATTGTGTATTGCCTTTATCCGCTTGCTTCTTTAGGTAGTTATACATATCAAGCCCGGCTGCATCAATAAGGATCACCCCTTTTACAGGATCTTTTAAATTCAATTCCTGAAAATATTCTTGTTTCACTGTGATCAATGCAGCAAGATGTCCTCCTGCGGAATGCCCTGAAATAAAGATTCGTTCAGGATCACCGCCATACTTGCTTATATTCTCTTTGATCCACTTTATCGCATGTGCCGATGCCTCAGCCATTCCATCGTAATCAGCATCAGGACTTAAAGGATAACTTATATTGACGCCAATAACACCTTTTTTAGCCATTCGTTTTCCGAAAAAAGTATACATAGATTTTTTACCATGGCGCCATCCTCCACCATGAAGAAAAACAAAGACATCTTTCTTTTCTTCTATCTTTTTCGGGCTGAATACATCAAGCTTCAGATCTTTTTGAGAAGCTTTATCGGCCGTTAGATAAGTGATATTCTTGTGGCAGTTAACCGAACAGGAAGACAGTAAAAGTGCTGTCGCGGCAGAAAGTAATATAAAGCATGATCTTCTCATACTTTACAGCCTAAAAATAATGTGCCTGAAAAAGAAAACACCCCGTGGTGCGGGGTGTTTTATAATTGTATTTTCAAAAAATTATTTACCTGAGATAAGGGTTAATTTTCCATCATTCTGTCGCACCGGTGTTCTTACAATATAAATATACGAGCCCGCAGCTACCTGTGAGCCTGAATCATTTTTTCCGTCCCACACCACTTCATGAGCGCCAGTTGCGGTCATTTCATTTTGAAGAGATCTTACGCGTGTGCCATAAACTGTATATACATCAATACTTACATTCCCCGGAACATCCAGCATGTAGCCAATGGTTACATTATGATTGAAGGGGTTCGGGAATGCGTATGTGTTAAGATCATTATTTAAAACTGGTCCTTCTGTAATTCCTACAGTTGGGTTTAAAAGCGGATCTAAAGAAAGTAAAGAATCCATATTTATTAACTCATCCCCTGTCTGATAAAGAAGCCATTGAAAAGAATCAAAGAACATTTCATCTGTGGTGCTGGTTCCGGCATAAACCTGTGCAGGCGGACTAGTTGGATTGTTTGGATTGTTTACAGTGTTATCATACACGTGAGTTCCTTTTAGAGTGTATCCGGTTGGAACCTTTGTAAGATTTCTGTAAGTGTAATAACCCTGCCATTGGAAATCCCACTGGTTAATGCGGATAAGAGGAATAGTATCTCCTGCCATGAACGCGTAATTTACCATAGTAGTGCCAAGCTTATGTGCATGAGGGAAAGCAGCAAACATTGAAATAGGATAAGTTAAACCTCCGGATGATGGGTAAACTGCATGGAATGTTTTAACAGTATTAGGCGGGATATTAAGCGCCCAGTTCTGAAGAGGTGTTGTAACGTATACTGGTCTTACTCCGGTTGTACCTAGAGGATAAAAGAATAATCTGATCTTGGTGCTGTCGAGCTGTCCGGCAGTTCCCATAGGATAATGGATCTGAAGTATGATCTTTGATCCCGCCTTTATTGTAATACCCATTTTAAGTTGTCCGGTACTTGGAAAAACAGTTGGAGCAGCTCCGGGAGCAAAACCTCCTAAACTGTAATCACCTGTAATAGAGTAGCAGGCTCCTGAAAGATCATTAGTGGTAGTTGCAAGAGTATCTACATTGGCAAGGACGTGATGAACTATCTCTGAGTTCCCTGCAACGATCTCAAATGCCTGAACAATGCGATCCTGGGTAAGTCCTGAAGGAAGTGAAAAACATACATAACTATCATCCGTTGCTGCGTTGCTGGCGAATGTCGGGATCGTTAATTCAAGATCAGGAGTTCCGTTCAGCTGGTAATGTGAATACATAGGTGCAGGAGGAGCCAATGTGGTATCACCTGCAGGAGCGCCATTTGCTATCCAGTTAAGAATTGCTGCTTTTTCAGCAGGAGCAATTGTGCGTTCATGCGAAAAACGGGAGTAAGTAGTATCGGGGCTCCATGGCGGCATGTAGCCTGAAGTCAGGTATGCATCCATAGTAGTGATGTGCGGAAGTATGCCGCTGTATGTTAAGAAAGATGGTGCATGACTATCCTCATGATGACAGCTAGTACAACGGCTAAAAAAGATCGGTGCAACATCCGGGTAGGTTGTTTGAGCAACCAGAGAAGTCAGTGTTAGCAATAAAACGGAGGAGAGTAATAATTTTTTCATGTATAATATTTTTGTTAATCAAATATATGAAAAAGCCCCTGAAAAGCAAGGAAAATCAAAAGATAAGATGGGACTTATTAAATTAAATTCAATTATTATCTTTGATAAAATTATTAGAAGATGAGCCATAATTTGAAAGAGAATGAGCGTGAATTGATCAAGCTGGTTAACTATTTCAGGAAGCACGCAGAAAAACTTGTGAGTGAAAATAAGGTGGATGCCGAGTTTCAGCAGCTGATCGATACCTGTGAGAAATTCGCACAGCAATTAAACCTTCATGCACAGAGAAGAGAAGAAGTGCTTCAGCAAAGAGAGCAGTTAAAGAATCTTGTAAAGGACAATGCTCTTTGTCCGAAATGCCATAAAAACACTCATTTAAAATTTGTTGGTATTGATAAGCATCCTCAGGGATGGAAATGTAATAAATACAAGTGCAGAAAATGTAATATTGAATTTGTCTGGAGTCGTCCTAATAATCCATGGGATATGATCCCCTATGTAGAAGGGTTTGTAAAAGAGCTTCAGCAGAAAATAGAGAATGAAGCCACGTCTGAAGATGAAAAACAACTAGCGTTGGAAACCGTTAATCAGATGCAGGGTAATCTTGATAAGCTAAAACCCGTAATAGAAGCTTCTGATCTTGATTTTAATGAACTCAATGAACGCGATGAGGAAATGGCAAAAATGATCCATGAATTCAAGAATCATTTGTTGATCATTAAAATAAAAATGGATACCTGGGAAAGCAGGAAGAACTAAATTTTATGGTTTTCTCCTGGCAGCGTAAATTAGTTCATCCACCGATTCCCCATTTTTAAATAGCGTTTTTTCGAATCTTCCTTCGAGAATAAACCCTGCTTTTTCAAGTGCTTTCTGAGAAGCAATATTGGTTCCGAAAGGTTTAGCAAAGATCCTGTTTATTTCAAAATTCTTGAAACCATAATCCACTATCAGCTTAATAGCTTCTGTAATTATTCCTTTGCCCCAGTAAGGTTCTCCAAGCCAGTATCCTAATTCTGCATTCATGCGTTGAATATCTTCCTGCGGATGAAGACCGATCCCCCCGATTGCTTCGCCATTAAGATCGATGGCAAGAATGTTTGGAATGGAAGGAGCGCTGTTTTTCTCAATAAATTTTTGAGCATGTTCAGCCGTGAATGGATAAGGAAAACGATCCGTCATATTTTTTGCAATATTAGGATTGTTCGCGTAAGCAGTAAGATTTATCAGGTCGTTGGGATGCCAGGGACGCAGCTTGATTTGCATTTTAATTCCATTTTAATTTTTATATGGAAAAATTAAGACCGTTGGCTTTCTGGTTTGTCCTTCATTGGTGATGAACATATCACCATTGTCACGAAATGTTATTCCTTCCGCTTTGTTGAACATTTCCACATTTAGTTTCTCGGCATATTCAATGTTTCCTTTCATATCAAATATAAAGATCATATGGTCTGCCGCAGACAAAAGATAAAGTTTTTTAGAAACTGGATGGATGCCGATCGCAGAAGTTCTGAACCTAAGAATAGGTTCATTGATCTGTCCTTTCTTTTTCTCCTTCATTTCAAGAGGCACTTTATTTTTTATTGCAAAATCCTTTATTGCAGAAACATTAAAATTAAAGACAGGGACCTTATCAAGTTTTTTTGTTTTTAGATCAAAAGCATAGATTGCGCGATTTTCCCTGGAAGCGGGACCTTTAGCAATAGGACTTTTGCATGCGATAAGTAATTTTTTATTTACTGCATCATAACAAAGGCCTTCATTATTTTGTGCAGGAATACCTGTAACATAAGAGTTAAGCTTAAATGATTTGGAACGGTAATCAGATATTTCAAAAAGCATTCCGTCACTTCTCAGAACATACAGCGCATTTTCTACGCGGGTTATACCTTCATAATCGCCATCAATATTAAACCTGTATTGATCCTTTATTTCATTTTTGATGATGTCATAAATAAAAATTACACCATTCTCATCCTGAACACAGGCAAAGGTATTGGCGTCAAGAAGCGTTATGCCGGAAATCTCCATAAGTATATCCGGAAGGGTAAGCCTCTTTTGAGGAGCGGAAAGGTTGTATCCGCTGATCTTATAATCTTTAATGACAGTATATGAAAATGTAAAAGCAGCAAGACAAATGACTGCAATAATGGGCAAAAGGTGTATTTTAGTTTTCATTATTCTTTTTTTCTCAGGTCAATATTATAAAACAAGCCGGCCTGCAAAAACGATTTTGTTTTAGTTCCAATTGTTTGTGCCATGTATCCAAGCTGAACATTGGCAAGAGCAGTTAGCTGAAATCCAACTACACCATAAGCACGATTCCGGTCAAATGGAATGTTAGTCAAATTAATAAACAGCTCATCATAAAAACTAAGGAAAAGCGTATTCTTTTCCAATGTTTTTTTATTCAGCGGGATCGTAAATCTTAAACAATATCTCACTCTATCGAGATAGCGGCTTGAATTATTTATTCTTATCCAGCGTTGTTCAAGGCGATAACGGTGTTCAAAAATTACCCTCCCGACAGAATTCCGCATTAGATATTGCTCCCAGACCCGGTCTTCGGTTACAGAAGGAGTTTCCAGAAATTCATGATCAGCAGGATAATTTGTGATCCTTCCGTAACCAACTGTTATCATTGACTGAGGAGAATTATGAAAGTTTAAGCCTACTCTTAAAAGAATTTGTTCTGTTTCATTAAAAATTCCATGATCCCTGAATTGTGCTTCGGCATGTAAGCTGAATTTATTATGAAAACGAATTTGGCTAGTAGCAATCACCCAGGCTCCGGTATTATATGATACCTGTGAAACAGAAAAGGTGATTGCAGCAAAGATGAAATAAAGTGTAACGAACTTCTTTTTATCAAAACAAATCATAGATCTTACTTCTGCTCTGAAAGTTCTTTTACTTTTTGCAAGCCTTTTGGAAAAGCATCCTTAAAATATTCGTAATGTTCCTCCGACATATCAAGGTCTGCTACCAGTTCGGTTTTTCCGTTTTTTTCAGTGAGTGTGTAATTCTCATGCGACCCTGTCCATTTCTTTGTTTCCTCATCAATTGGCTGCTTCTGGTTATTTTTAATTCCTCCAATGTGCTTGAATGACATGAATTTATTAGGAGTCATTTTTTCAATAATGCTGTACATACCATTTCCCTTTGGGTCTAAGAAATTAATTTTTCCTCCTTCTTTCCAATCGCTTTCAGCATAGGAACCTTCACAAAATACACTGGCCCAGATACGATAAGTACGATCATTCCATAATATATCCCATACTTTTTCAGGGGATGCATCTATAGTTGTAGAGAATTGAATTTTTTTCATTTTTGGTGTGTTTTGAAGGTTTATTTCCGGATCAAAGGTAAGGTAGAGCATCTTAATAATCCGCTTAATTTTGAGATCTGGTTATAATTTATTTCGATCACTGTAAAGCCCTTGTCAAGGAGCCAATATTTAAGATCTATGAATTCTTTTTCAATTATAATTTTATCAGCTGCGAGGGATAGGATATTAGGGAACATCCTTATAAATTGCCATTCATTCGCTTGATATATATTTTCCTGAGAAATATTTAATGTATCATAAAGTGTAGAAATATTTTTAATTCCTTTTTCATAAACGATCGCATGATTCTTGCCAACGGGTTGAAAAGCGCAATCCAGGTGAAGTGAATTTTCCCTGTGATTACCTTTATCATACTCCAGCTTTATCTGAACAACATTTTTCTTTTTAAAGAAATATTCTTTCATGTATTGATATCCTTTGTCGTTCGTTCTGGCGCTAAGTCCTACAAATATCGTATCACCATTTATTATAACATCTCCTCCTTCAATTCGGATTTCCTGATCGGGGATGCGTATTATCTTATCCTGGTCAAATAAATCAAGCAGATATTCTATTGCTTCAACTTCTTTTTTTCTTGAATCTAAAATATTGGAAACAAAGAATTCATCACCAATCACAAATCCGAGATCTCTGGTAAAAAGTTGAGTTTTATTTTTAATATTAACAGGCTTAAAAACTTTTACTCCGTTCTCAAGAAGCGTTCTTTCAAGCTGGTCCATTTCTTTCTGTATGTCTTCCTGCCTCGGATAAGTATCTTGTTCGAGATGGAATTTAGACTTTGGATTTATTGTTCCCGGACCGCCCATGTCAACTCCTATCCCTAAAATGACCGTATCAAGGGTAGATGTTTCATCATGTATGTTTAATTTAATTCCCATAAGCAGTTATTTGGGCATTTTACTCATATCCATGTGAAGGATATTCCAGCGGTGACCATCGAGATCAGTGAATCCTGAGCCGTACATCCAGCCCTGAACTTCTGCTGGTTTTCCGAATACGATACCTCCGGCTTTTTCTGCTTTTGCAGTAAGTAATTCCACTTCTTCGCGACTTTCGGCATCTATAGATATAAGCAGTTCGGAACCTTTAGTGGTATCCGATGACTGTATTTTTGCCACCTTTTTATATTCATCTTCGGTGAAAAGCATGATCACAAAGTTGTTTTCTCCTACCAGCATTACTGCGGCAGTTTCACTGTCACCATGTTTTGTATTGAATCTGAATCCGAGTTCAGCGAAAAATTCTTTTGATCGTTTTATATCTTTTACGGGAAGATTAAGCCAGATCTGTTTGGTCATATGTTGTTTTTTATGAAATTATGATGATGAACAGTAAAAAATTATTCCAGCTGAGAAGCCGGTTATTTACTGATAATTACTTTACGTGAAGTAATTATCTGATCGTTTTCAATGATCATAATAAAGTAGAGTCCGTTGGGAAGATTCTCGCAATGAAATGTCATGGTTTCACCCGAAATACCATTCATTGACCTGACTAACTTACCTTCGGAATTAAAGACATGCAAATTGGCATTGTTAAGATGCTTGTTTACTTTAAGAACTGTGCTTTCAGAAAAAGGATTGGGACTGACAGCAATAAACTTCAGTTGTTCAGATTCATGAATATTAGCTGTAACGGTTTTCGGAAGGATCCATGGATCAAGGTCATACACATCATTAGTGTCATTTATAACTGTGTTCATGTAAGAAACGGAGAAAGAAATATCTCCATTGGCGGTGACAGTTGGTTCTCCAATGGAAGGAGAATTTCCTTTAGAAATGATCATTTGAGGTGTGTCCCAGCTGTCCCAGTTGCCGGTAATCAATTGTTTCGCTCTTGCGATATAAGTATAGTCGATGGAAAAATACAGCCACCACTGCCCGCTGCCATCTTTATATAAACAAGGATGTTCAATATGTCCAATGCTGTTGTTGATAGTTGTAATTGTGACCGGATTACTCCATGTACTACCGGTATCATCGCTTATGGTGTATGTAAAATCCCTCAAATCGGGATCAGTATATTTTTCATAAATGAGAATGATAGAATCAGAATTTATTCTGGTTAAAAAAGCATTATCGGCATTGAATTCATTTGTTACCGGATTAATAGGAGAGGGCAGTCTCACAGCAGAATTTATTCCTGAAGGATTTCTTGTGGTGTTCTTTATTTGCCAGATGTCGTTGTTGCCGGTAAACATAAAAAGATCGAGAAGATTTGGGTCTGTTTCAGAGAAGAGAGGTGCAGGACTGCCTTCAATTATTCCTCCCCGGGCGATACCGGATAATTGCCAATTAGTAAAATTATCAGTTATGGAAGTTCTATGAGAATAAAGAATATCAATATTTGAAAAGCTGTCGCATCCAAAAGGATTTGTTACCAGATCCATACCATAAGTTTGCGAGTATGATCTTAAGTATGACATATTCCCAACAAGGTCACAGAAAGGCGAAGACAGATGAGAAACAAAATACATTTGCCATGATAAGAGATCTGAAGGAGAGTATAGAGCATATAAGTTCAAACCATCAGGAGAGATCTGGAGTCCGTCTTCCCAGCCGTAATCAGCAAGAGGCTGTCTGTAAGGATTTCCGAATTCATTTTGGAAAGCAGGTTCAACAACCAGCATTGTAGCATTCTTAATGCTATCCCATACCGCAGCGTGATTCTGGGCATAGATAACAATATTGAAAGTAAGAGTAAAAAGGCAAACGAAAAGTATCGTAAAGATTTTTTTCATATTATTTATTTTGATTTTCCTTCGAGATTCAATTGCCACGAAACACCAAATCTATCGCCCACCCATGCGAATTGTTTACTAAAGCCATAGTCGCCAAGAGGCATAAAAGTCTGACCCTCTTTTGAAAGTTTTTTAACTAGAGATTTTATTTCTTTTTCATCCTTACATCGAATGTAGATAGAAGTGGAAGGACTGAAAGAAAATGCATGTTCGAATGTGTTTTCGCTGGCCATGTATTCTGTTCCGGCCAGTTTAAATACAGCGTGTTTAACAAGTCCTTTTTTACCGCCCGGTTCACCATCTTTATAGAATTCAATTTTTTTGATGGATGAATTTTCAAATAATGAAACATAGAATTTCATTGCTTTTTGTGCGTTGCCGCATTGATTTCCGACAAACATTAAGAACGTTACGGTTTTTTGCATGGTCTTGAGTTTAATGATATGTAATTTTATTCTTGCTAATGATTGCTCTTCAAATTTAATTATTTACCTGCTCCATTAAATACAGATCAAGTCCTTTTCCCCAATAATCTTTTTCTGTTCTTATCAGGGAGTAACCTAAACGCTCAAAAAATTTATATGCAAGCTGAGAGGTCCGAACCACAAGTGTTTTGACAATAGGGTCTTGTTTTAGTATAGTAAGGCAATATTCAACGGCTTGCTTCCCATATCCTGTGCCTGAAAATTGCGGATGTAAAAAGATCCAGTTTATGCGGCCGGAACTGTCGCTTTTTCTTATCTCATATCCTACACCGCCAATAATACTGTTTTCGCTTTCAATTGTCATATAAGTATCTTTCCCGACTTCAAGATAATCCTCAAATTCCTGCAGTTCTTTTGGATCAAAATACTTAGGAACATTAAGGTTGAAAATACTGATCAATTCTTCTTTATCGGAAACTTCGTATGGGCGGATCATCGATGCAATATAACCCCTTTATTTTTTAATTATTTGATTCTGGTTAAATTTTCCTTTGTTCGAAATTTTACGATTTTATTGATCAGTTCAATCGGTAAAGGTTTATCAAGCGGAAACTGAACCGAGCCTTTTCCTTGCTTGTATTTTGACAATTCTTTTTCAAATTTAGCATGACCGGTTGGTGTTGCATAAAAGCCAATATGCTTTTCATAAGCAGCAAAATACACCAAGGGTTTCCCGGCTAATTTATAAGCAGGCATTCCATAGCTGATGGATTCCAGAGCATCAGGTGCGATTTCTTTAATTGCAGTCCTTATTTGATTCAATGATTTCTGGATATCTTTAGGAAAACCCTTAATGTAATCATCAACGCTTTTAACAGGATGTTTCATGACAAAATATTTTATCCGGCCTTTTGTTGATTTTTTAATGTTGGCAAGAGTGAATCCAATCCTTCCATAGCCAAAGAGAGGCCTTCTTTAAAACCCATTTTAATTGTTTCTTCAAGCTGAGCTAAATCATCGTAAGATATTATGAATTCAACAAGAGTATCATCTCCCTTATCTGTAAAAGTAACTTCCCACTTCGACTGCGGCATGTCTTTTTTGATGTTTCCATCAGAATCAGTAAAAGCATCAAGAACAGTGAATTTTTTTCCTGTCTGAATTGATTCAAATTTCGCTATTGCCCAATGTTCTTCACCTTTAGGTCCAACCATTGCATAAAGCCACTGGCCGCCTTCTTTGAAATCCATTTTTTTAGTTCGGGATTTCCAAGGCTTCGGTGCCCACCACTGATCGAGAATGTCACTTTTTGTATATACATCCCAGACTAAAGAGCGTTCAGCTGCATATTCTCTTTTTACAGTTATCTTCTTGTTTTCTTTGTCAATGGAAAAATCAAATGTCGGGTTATGGCTCATGTTATTTTTTTTAAGGATTAATATTACGGTTAGGCGTAATGAATTCAGTAAATTTTCCTGCCACTTCGAAGTCGCCCCATGTATCTGTTACCTTAAAATTTGCGAAACACCTTGTTGATTAATAATTATTCATGTCTAATTAATTAAGCATCCGGTATTTCCGGCTCAACCAATTTAGCTAATTTTTCCAGTGATTCCTGCCAGCCTAAATAGCACATTTCTGTTGGAATTACTGCAGGAATACCTTCCTGAACAACTTTAAGTTCTGTTCCGCAGGAAACTTTCTTTAGCCAAATAGAAGTGATCATTTCTCCGGGGACATTGGGGTCGTCAAATTTATCTGTATGTTTTATGAATTCATTTGGTTTTATTTCCAAAAACTTTCCTCCAAAAGAATGACTGTTATTGGTAGAAAAATTAGTGAATGACATTTTATAACTTCCACCAACCTTTAAATCCATTTGATGAACTGTGCAGAGAAAACCATAGGGAGGAAGCCAAAACGACATAGCATTCGCTTCAGTAAAAGCGCGATAAACTTTTTCCGGATCTGCTTTCAGAACTCGGTGTAATGTAACGGTGTTTGTCATATTTATTTTTTTAATTGGTTCTTAATATTTTTCGATTCTATTTATGTTCTATTTCTCTTCAGGAATTAATGTCCATAACCATGCGTCACCAATTTCCTCATCCTGAACAATTTCTGTGAAAATAAATTTGTTGTTCTCTAATATTCTTGTCGAAGCGTTATGCTCAGGAGCAGTCTTTGCTGTGACAGTCACTTTTTTGTCAGTATTCTGTGTTATTTTAATTAATTCCTTACAGGCAAAGGAGGCTATTCCTTGCCCTTCAAATTCCTGAAATGTCCAATAAGCGATTTCTACTTTGCCATCATTTGGTTGGCTCGTAAAACTACAAGAACCAACAACCTGATTTTCTTTTATAATAAGATATGCAACCCAGGGTAAATTAAAACCTGTTTTAGGGTAATATTCATCATAGATCTGCAGCAAAGTTTGGCAGTCTAAAGACTGGAATAATTTATCTGTTTTGTCTTCATTCTGTTGAAGGATTCTTAATTGCATTGTTTAATATTTTTCATTTCGTGATGTCACTAGCGCTGTTAGCTATTGGCTTGTTCATTAACGAGTAAGTCCGTAGATATAAATTTGACAAAAAATTCTAATCCCAGTCGTAATTGCTATTGCCATCCGATGATTCTATATCTTTTGTTGCAAAAGGAAGTTTGCCATAAGTGCCTATGCAATTAAAATTGGTTTTATCAATCCGTCTGTATCTATAATCAACACCAATAAAATAGTTCACCCAAAAAGTAGTTTGAAATCCTAAATGTGCTTTATGTTCAGTTCTGTTAATTTCTAAAACATGTCTCTTTTCACCTCCAAAGTTATAATGCAACATAGGACCAATCGTCCATACCTCCTGTCCAAAAGTTTTAAAATTAAAACTTAATGTAGATAACATTAATAAGAGAATTATTTTTTTCATGAATATTTTAGGTTTAGTTTACTGCTTTCAATTCCATTGAAGTAGAAGAAAAATAATTATGAAATTTTTCATTGTCTGTATGTCGCCTAAGCTTGCAGATAACGTTGTGCCGCTTTGCGCTGTGCGGGATTAAAAGCACCACACTTTCTTAACCAGAAAACTAAATTAAATTTACAAAAGTAAATTAGTAAATGCCAGAAATTTCGCGTCAGCACCTTAATTTGCATTTGCGAAATGCAGAAAGCCGCAATTGTGCTTAGTCGGTGTTATTCTATTGTCGCAATTCAGGAGCTGTCGGCTTAACCCTATAAAAGAAGCTGCTAAGTATGATGGCTATTGAATAAAATGTCGTAAATGGAATCACAAGTGAGCCACCAATTATTTTTAAGGTAATGAAAACACCAATGATTGCTAAAATGTCTAATAAACATTTAATTAAAATAGATGGAAGGTTCGTAGATATAAGATATCTATGGATCAATATATATACTATAAAAATTGGCAATGAAAATAAAAGTCCGAAAGCAAAAACAATTGGAAATGATTCAAACATGCTTTCTGCGGATTGGTCGTCAATTAATATTACGTAAAGTGTCCAAAATAAAGGTCCAAGTAACGCTGTCGTAAACCAGTGTTTTAAAGGGTAAAATTTATTCATGTCGTGTCTTTTGCTTATTGCATATAATGGTTAACATCCCTTACACTTATATGAAAAAGCTAACGTTAAGAAGATTATCAAAAGTGTCAAGGGTGTACCAAAGATTATACAAAGTATTCTTGAGGTCACTTTGGATTTATAGTCTTGGAAATGGTAAAAGCGATACAATGCCAATACTGTTACTGTAACGCAGGAGGAAATAAAAGCTGAATAGTAAAGAGGTAATACATATTGAGCAGTTATCCAAGCAATAGCAAGAAATGTCCATACTAAAAGTGTTGTCGCTATTGCTAATTTCGTGTAGGACTGAGGCTTCATTGTCTTTTAGTCTAATTGGTTTGCAATAACTTCGGTCTTTGCGCTTATTGCATATAACGTTTTGCAGCTTTGTGCTCGTTTGGGTTTTTTACTATATTTTCAATTGCGAAGCCTAATTTCAAAGTTAATATAATTTGTCTTGCGTAGCGGGATGCCCAAATGGCGCCAGACCTGTGTTAGCGGTAGAGCTTTATCTTATTAAGGATAAAAACCCATTCAGTCTAATATTCTCTTTATTTCTAGACTGTGTATAATCAAGTATCCAATAATATGTTCCTTCCGAACAAGGGTTGCCATTTTTATATCCATCCCAGCCAGTTTTCAGATCATTTGTCTCAAAAACTTTAATTCCCCACCTATTGTATACTGATAAAATTGGGGCTTCAACACACTCCATTTCTATTGGATGAAAAGTATTATTAAAGTTGTCATTGTTTGGAGTAAATACATTAGGCATTTTCAGTTTACATTGAGTAGCGCTAATTGAGCAATCTCTTGGATATAATGAGCATGAGCCATTACTCTCTGGAAAAATAAAATTTAATAAATTGGTGTCGAGAGGGGAAAAGCCAAATGAAGCTGGAGGTTCATTTCCGTAATACCAAACATTATAATCGCCTATCCCTAAAATAGCGCCATTATTTGCAGTTCCAATAAAATCTGTTGTTGAAAAATTAAATCCGAAATTTGGGCATGTTGTTATTGATGGATTGGAGCCTATATTGTATGAGGCAATAAATTGATTCCCAAAAGGAATTCCACTCAGTCCTTTATATGCATTTCCAATAACTGTAAATGTGTCGCATCCTGAGAAGTTGGTTGCTTTATAGCCCGCTCCACCTGATAAGTTCATTGCAATCCATACATTAGTATCAGCGACAATTGGCAAACCTGTAAGTCCACTGAGAATGGTTGCAACACTCGCTGATGAAACATCGCAACAATTAACTTCGTATTGGTAGTATACTTTTCCGCCAGCGTCTATAAATGCTTTAATTTCTGGGAGTAGGCTCGAATAGTCATAATCTCCAAAAAAGCATAACCAATCATACCCGTTTATAGAATCATTACAGCTTGAGGTAAAGCCTGTTGGTAAAAGGTTGGGAATGCTGTCATTGATTACGACTGTATAACCATTATTTATAATTGCATTTATTAGCACTGAGTCAGCTCGATTGTATCCAGGACTATTCATTATATACATTCTGTTGGCAATTGCCCAACTTGAAATAAGAAAAAAAAATGAAAATATCGTAATTGATTTCCACATTTTAAGTTGAAGTATAATTCTTATGCTCAGCTTTACCGCTAACGTTCCCAGGCTTGGCGCTCGTTTGGGTTTCTCACTATATTTTTAATTGCGAAGCCTGATTTTAAATTTACAAAAAATTGTCTTACGGAGCGATATGCCCAAATGGCGCCAGACCTGTGTTACCTGCTGGCGTATTGTTCAGCATTCTTATCATTCGAAGTACTGTCTGTCGGCTTACTGTTTTTTTGCGTAAGCTTTGTAAGCTCTTTTAAAAGCTTTGGTAGAGTGATGTCTGAGCGGCTTTTAAATGTGCTTGCAAATGCGGTAGCTATTTTAAACTCTGATTCCAATTACCAAAATGTCATCAACTTGCTCCGTACCAGCTTTCCAATCTTCTACAAATGTGTCTAAATATTGTTCTTGTTCGGGCATTGTCATATTTTGAATACCAACCAAAATTTCTTTGAACCTTCTGGTCATTAATTTTTTTCCGTCCTTTCCACTAAACTGGTCTGCGTAACCGTCTGTGCAAATATAAAAGGTATCGTCTTCTTGTAATTTTATTTCGTGAGTTTCAAAATGTTGATCATCATTAGTCAAACCACCAATAGCAACTTTAGTTGCTTTTATTTCTTCTACTTCGGTCTGCCCGCTACGGATAATCCACACAGGTCGGTTTGCGCCAGCGTATTTTACAATACGGTTTTGTGTGTCTACGGAACAAAGAGCAATGTCCATTCCGTCTCTTGTAGATTCATCGCTTTCGGATTGACGTAGTGAGGCTTTTATTCCTTTATTAAGTTGTTTTAATACTTCTGAGGTGTCTTTGGTTTTGGAGACAGCATCATTTAATTGTTCAGAACCAATCATACTCATAAATGCACCAGGTACTCCATGCCCGGTGCAATCTGCAGCTGCAATAAAAGGTGTTTTGCCCTCTTTGTGAAAGAAATAAAAGTCCCCACTGACAATGTCTTTCGGTTTGAATAAAACGAAACACCCCGGGAATGCGGAATAGATCTCGTGCTTTTGGGGCAATTTTGCATTTTGTATACGGCTTGCATAATTAATACTGTCAGTGATTTCCTTTTGCTTTTCCTCCACAAGATGTTTTTGGAGTTCAGTTTCTTGCTTTTGAAGTGAAATTATTTTTTTTGACCTGCTTATTTTTAATAATGAAAATACAATCCCACAAATAAGCAAAAATGAGACTCCAAGAGCCACAAAAGAAATATTTTTAATTTTGGTTTCAGCTTCTTTTTGCTGATTAACGAGATCAATTTCTAATTGCTTTTGTTTTTTTAAATTTTCTTCTTCTACCTTTGCTATATCAGAATTGGTTTGAGCACTATTTTGGATTTCAAATAATTCAATTCCTTTAAGGAGGTAAGTATAAGCTTCTTTATAATTTTTTTGCTCTGAGTTTAATTCAGACATTCTTCTATAATTCCCTATTAAACACTCAACACAATTTCTTATTTCATTCTGTTCAATAACAGTCTGCAAATGTTTTTTTGCATTAACGAGGTCTCCAGATTGCTCATAAATACTGTAAAGTTGACTGTTGCCTGGAATAATAAAATTTTTTGCATTAATCCTTTGAGCCATTTCTAAACCTTTTTGGCAATATTGAATGGCGGTCCTGTAATCGTTTCTGTTGAGAGGAATAAGAGCGTAATTAAAAGATAATTGAATAATGGAGGGAGTGTCTTTTTTTTCTTCAGCGATTTTAATAGCTTTAAAATAAAAATACTCTGCAGAGTCCAGGTTTTTAGTATTCCTGTAGATATCACCAAAATTAGCATTGTGCCAAGCGTCATTCTTAAGGTTGGGATCTACTCTTTCCTTTTTAAATAAAATTTGTTTGTTCTTTTCATACTGCTCGTTATTAAAGTAAATGTTTTCACTCGCTGAATAAATTTCTAATAAGGTTTCTTTGTCATTACACTTTTCAGCTTCTTCCATGGCCAATTCATAGTATTCAAAACCTTTTTCAACATTTCCGATACGCCAGTAGTTGGTGCGGGCAATTAATATATATGCTTTTGCGATGAGTTTGCAATCCTTCGATTTTTTGCACAATTCCAGATTTTCGTATGCTAAGTTCAACGCCACATCCTTTTTTAAACTCCCGACCACATCAGAATAATAAGTAAGAATTTCACTAATGAATTTTATATCATTTGTCTTTCTTGAGAGGCTGTCAGCTAATTTTGCAAAATATATTGCAGAGTCGATGTTCTTTTCACTGTAGCTAATGGATAATGTTTTAAGTTGCTCACATTTCGTTTTAATATCTGCATTTGAACCTAATATTGCACCAACATTTTGGGCATTTATTAATTGAATTTGAATATAAAACAACAAAAATAAAATGTTTTTTTTCATAGTGTTAGTTAGGTCCAATTGGTAATAAGAGCTCGTTTATTTTTTTAACTCAATTTTAAAAAATTTAGCATATTCACTTTCAAATACATTTGTCTTGTTGTTTACAGTATTATTAATTATGTCACTCGAATACAACACAATGTTTTCGTAACTTTTTTGAAGTGTATGTATTTCATTCTTGTCATTTAAGTTATACTTATTACAATATGGAAATCTCAAATTCCCCAATGTAATAAATCCATCATGCGTCTGTGGATACTTGACCGTAATGAAAGTATATGGCGTGGTTGTGTTTTTTTTGAAAGCTCTGTATTCGGGCCATAAAGTGTCTTTTTGAGAAAGCTTGATAGGGGCGAATAGTACTGTTGGGGTGGTCATTTTTTTATGATTGTTTTTAAATTCAGTCATTATTTCAGGCCAGATTTTATTTGCATCCTTTATGCTTCTATCTTCTAAGGTAGTATGAAATGAAATAATTTCTTTGAATGGCTTTGAGATTGCAGTGTCACTTTTAATGAAATCTTGAGCACCCATACTGTGGCCGACAGCGAAGATATTATTGGTGTCGAGATTGTAACTTTTCTTAGTTTGATTCAGCACAAACTTAATATCGCTGGCAAAATCCCCATTTTCATCGGTTGTCGCTGTCAGTCCCTCATAGTAGTCGGCAGGCAGGTTATAGTTAGAAGACACAACTAAATATCCCTGACTCGCCATAAACTCACAAAAAACATTATTATCATTTGGTGTACTTTGAGCACCATGGTGGTATAAGATACAAGGAAGGTTGCCTTTAATTATTGCAAGATTCTTTTTGGCATTAACTTTAGTTGACCAAACATCTTCTAAGAGCTTTTTCTGCAAAGTGTCAAATGCTACCCTCGAATATGTCTTAATATCTTTGCATATTGCGTCACTTATCAAGATGCGGGTAAATCGTGTGATCAAAGAATCATAAAGTTGATTGTATTTATCTGGTCTTTCAAAATCCCAATAATTTCTATAAGTCATCTCAGGTATTTCGGTTCTATTGATTGCAGGATACCATATACATACATAGAAAGGTTTATATTCATTCGTTTCATAAAATCTGAATTTTTCATCGTTTTTAATGAAAATTGTATCCTTATATCCTACGCTATATTTTCCAGGCTTTAAATTGCCCCATTGAGGAAATTGCTGTGAAAATAAATTTGAACAAATCATTAATAATACTAATGTTAAAAGAAGAGTTGAAATTTTAATTTTATCCATATCTAGGGTTGAGGAGTGTTTAATGTATAATCAAATGTATTAAATTACTATAAAAGCGTGGGAAATTTGGCTCTTTTATGCTTTAAAAATATTTTGTCGGTAAGCAGGGTTTTTCTACAAAGTTGAAGTTGTCGAGTTGTTGTATTTACGCTTGCAGGTAACGTTTTCCGGCTTGGCGTTCGGGCGGAGTAGAGCGCACCAAACTGTCGGACCGAGACTAAGATAATAAAAAGTGATGAACTTAATTTACAGATAAA
>JAJTCJ010000067.1 GCA_021323165.1 Bacteroidota bacterium
TGAACGCGGGGAGTATTATTATCGCCTTTAATTACTTTATAAGGAACACGTGTTATTTCAGAAGTAACTTCATCAAAAGTATGTCCCATAAAACGCTTTATAGAATACACTGTTTTTGCAGGATTTGTAATAGCCTGGCGTTTAGCAGGATCTCCAACTTTACGTTCGCCATTTTCAACAAATGCCACAATTGAAGGTGTTGTTCTTTTTCCTTCGCTGTTTGGTATAACTACAGGCTCATTACCTTCCATTACGGAAACGCAGGAGTTAGTTGTACCAAGGTCAATTCCTATTATCTTACTCATGTTATATTGGGTTTAATTGTTATTTACTAATTAATTGCACGGGGCATTTTCAATCATTATGCCAATGGAAATATGCCGAAATAATGACATAAAAAAAGCGTTCCAGCCTAGCCGGAACGCTTTTTTGTGACAAAGAGTCAGATTAATTACATCGATTTGGATCCCATACACCGCTTGGATTTAAAAACTTGAGACAAGCAGTATACTTACCTCCGGATAAAGTATCTCTAGTAATAGTAGACAAAGGAGCTTCAAATTTGGTCATAACTGTTCTTGCGGAGAAAATCCCCAGACCATTAGTGATATTAGTATATTCTGGTTTTTCCTGAATAATGCCGGTTGAAGGCCTGTTTACATTGATAAATGTATTTAACTCTTCACCTGCACCTATAACAATAATTTTGAATTTCCCCGGTATCCTATATTTTAAGGTGGGATAATCCTTAAGTGTATTACCAAGATAACGCATAAAGTCCTGTCCTTTAATAGTAAAATCCATTAGATCCCCACCGCTAAGATCAGGAGTTTCTTTCTGACTTAAATTCCAGTCTATACTGTCGTTAAATGTTCCCGTAGTTGTAGAGTCCTTGTATAAAAAGCGAATTACCACCTGGTAAACGCTTGCATTAAGTCCGCTGTTAAACGTAATGTTGTAGGGATAAGTGTATGTTGTTGTAGCTCCGGTAACGATCAATGATGCTACGGTTGTGGAAGGATTAGGTTTAACTAATGTCCCAAAATCTTTAACAAGTGGCGTTTGAGAGCTTACTTCGGTTCCTGTTTCATTGCTTCTGATCACTAATTTATATTGGCTGTCGTCAGCTAAGGCAGATGCTCCTGTAGAATTAAAAGAATAGATTGCATTCTGCTGGTTTGCTGAATAAAACACACCCGGATCTTTAGGGATCGAGTTATCAGGAGTTAAAGTATAAGAAGCGATCTCAGCACCATTCCGGATCCTTTTTAATGTAACATTCAGAGAATTCACGAACTGAACTGAATCTTTAATTTGTGCAAATTCAAATGCATTTCCTTCCCCAAGAAAGGCTTTATTGATCTTAATATATTGCTTAGGCTGGCTTTGATCCAATAAACCGTAAACCACCATTGTTTCCTTCCAATCTCCAATAACTTCAAGATCGGTGCTGCAAGCGGAAAACAAACCTGCAAATGCTATAAATAAAAGGCCTGATATTTTTTTCACTTTGACTGTATTTTTAACCGGACAAATGTATCAATTAATTTGATTTTTCACTAAATAAATGTGTGGGTGGCAGGGTTTTACTGATAAACGGCAGAAATTCCTCATCTGAAAAGTATTTGTAGATTTGTAATTCAATATTCAATTGGCAATTCAACAGTTGGCAATTTCAAATACATATCAACATGTCAGTTCATAAGGAAATTAAAAAAGTCACCACCAACGTTCTTCAGGAGATGAAACGCAAAGGAGAAAAAATCTCTATGCTTACAGCCTATGACTATACAATGGCAAAGATCGTTGACCATGCAGGAATAGATGTTATTCTTGTTGGTGATTCAGCATCCAATGTAATGGCAGGTCATGAAACAACTTTACCGATCACTCTTGACCAGATGATCTATCATGCATCTTCCGTAGTGAGAGCGGTAGACAGAGCACTAATAGTAGTTGATCTTCCGTTTGGAACATATCAGGGAAATTCAAAAGAAGCTCTAAACTCATCCATTAAAATAATGAAAGAAAGCGGTGCACATGCCGTAAAGCTTGAAGGTGGACAAGAAGTTACAGAATCAATCCTTAGAATATTAACAGCAGGAATTCCGGTTATGGGCCATTTAGGTCTTACTCCTCAAAGTATCTATAAATTCGGGACTTATAATGTAAGGGCCAAAGAAGAGCTTGAGGCTGCCAAACTAATTGAAGATGCTCATGCTTTAGAGAAAGCCGGATGCTTCGCTATCGTTCTTGAAAAAATCCCGGCAAAACTGGCAAGTCAGGTTGCAAAAGAACTGACTATACCTGTTATAGGAATCGGTGCAGGTGGAGGTGTTGACGGCCAGGTTTTGGTTTTCCATGATATGGTTGGACTTACTCATGAATTTAATCCGCGATTTCTAAGACGTTATCTTAATTTATATGATGATATCAAAGGCGCTGTAGGAAAATACATCAATGATGTTAAATCGACTGACTTTCCGAATGCCAACGAACAATACTAAAATCAGTTATAAGTTAAATATCTGGATATTAGGCTTGGCCTGAATTAACCTAATAAACCAATGAGCCAGTTACAAGTACTTTACGAAGATAATCACATCATAGCTGTTAACAAACGGCCATCCGATATTGTACAGGGTGATAAAACAGGTGACACCCCATTAAGTGATTTTGTAAAACAATACGTAAAAAAAAAATACGATAAACCCGGTGAAGTTTTTATTGGGACAGTTCATCGTATTGACAGACCTGTTAGCGGCATAGTTCTTTTTGCCCGCACCAGCAAGGCACTTGCCAGGCTTAATCAAATGTTTCAGACAAAAGAGATCCAGAAAACATATTGGGCTGTCGTTAAGAATAAACCGGAAAAAGAAAGCGGAAAGCTTATTCATTATCTGAAGAAGAATGAGGCAAAGAATATGTCGAAAGCATTCACCAATGAACAGAACGGGGCTTTAAGAAGTGAACTTGATTATAAGCTTATATGCAGTTCAGATAATTATCATTTACTGGAAATAACTCCTTTAACAGGAAGGCATCATCAGATCAGGGTACAACTTGCTTCAATGGGCTGTCCTATAAAAGGAGATCTGAAATATGGATTTAACAGAAGTAATAAAGATGCCTCTATACATCTTCATGCGCGTAAAATTGAATTCATACATCCTGTAAAAAAAGAGCCTGTAATTATTACAGCACCTCCGCCTGATGAGGTGCTTTGGAATGAATTTGTGGCGAGGGTTGGATAACTTAATAGCAAGAAGCTGCCACGCATGTTCTCGATACATTTTCTGAAAAAGAAAAACACTCGAACTGACAGCCACAACCAATGAGTGCAGACCAGTTAAATGTTTAATTACCAGTCTTTCTTTCTAAGCTTTTTTATTTCTGAATCCCTTTTTTTGGAGGTGAGTCTTTTCTCTTTCGCTGATCTTGATGGTTTTGTTGCTCTGCGCTTTTTCTTAACCACGAAACAGGCATTCATCCATTCGTAAAATTTCTTTATTACAATTTCTTTGTTGCCAAGCTGATTTCTTTCTGTTTGTGAAACGACCTGCAAAATTCCTTCTTTAGAAATTTTATTACTTAGTTTTTCGAGTATGATCGCTTTTTGTTCTTCGGTAAGAAGTTGAGAATTTATTACATCAAAGTCGAGTTCAACTTTGGTTGAAACCTTATTTACATTTTGTCCACCCGCCCCTCCGCTTCTACTTGTTTTAAAAGTAAATTCAGAATCGAATTGTATTCCTTTAATGTTCATAAAAACAAAATTAGTAAAATATAACGGGATTGTTATTTGCTTAAATTTGATCGTATTAATTCTTACCTGAGCGGAGAACTCATAAACGGATGAATAAATTACTTATCGTTTTTTTATTAGCAGCAACTATTTCTTATTCCCAGGACACATCAAATTCCTGGCTTGTTAAACGTTATTCTGAAAAGGTATTAAAGTATCTTGATAAGGAAAAATCACTTTCCTCCTTTTATAACATCAATGGTAAAGGAATTTCAATTTATTCATCCGGACAAAATAAATCACTAAATAAAACTGAGTTCTTTATTCCCTGGGAACAGCTTAATGATTTTCGATTATACTCGAAATTCAACTCTCAGCTTTTCGATTATTATTTAAATGGAAAAATTGAAAATTTTCCCGACACTAATTTTAAAAAAGCAGATACAATTGTTTCTGAAAAACCCTTGTATGGCTACAGAATAGCAATTGATCCCGGACATATAGCACATGATCTCCAAACCGGTTTTCTTGAAATGAAACATTTAAAATTTAAGCGGGATCCTATCCATGGAGCTGTGGATTCGGTAGAGATAGCGGAAGGAATGCTTACTTATGCTACCGCGAAACTTTTAAAAGAAAAACTTGAATTAGCGGGAGCAGAAGTGATTTTAACAAGACCAAATGGAACTTCGTCATTCGGAAAAACTTTCCAGCAATGGAAAAAGGAAGATCTAAAAAAAACGACAGACAGTTTACTTAAAATTGGTGAGCTCCAATTATCGCAAAAAAATTATTTCCTAAGTAGTAAAGCAAAGGACCGGGACATTTTCCGGGCATTGTTCCGGGATCTTGATCTGGCGAAAAGAGCAGAGATCATAAATAATTATCATCCGGACCTTACTGTGATCATTCATTTTAATGTAGATGAGACAAATCTTAACTGGACAAAACCTACGAAGAAAGATTTTAACATGGCATTTGTTGGAGGAGCTTTTATGAGAAACGATCTTTCGAGTCCGCAAAAACGTTTTGAATTCCTCAGACTGCTTATTACAGATGATCTTGAAAAATCTATTTCTCTTAGCGGTTTCGCGGTTGAGAGCTTTCACAAAACCCTGGATGTTTCAACGGCAGGTGTATTGGATGCAAAATATCTTACCGAAGGTTGTCTGAAGACAGAAAAAACGGGAGTATATTGCAGAAACCTTCAGCTTACTAGATATATTCATTCGCCACTTGTATATGGGGAAACACTCTATCAGGATAATATCAAGGAATCACAATTGTTGAATAAGGAAACTGATAAAACAAAGAATGAAAGAATAATTCAAGTGGCAGATGCCTATTTTAATGGGATTTTGAATTATATTAAATCCACTAATTAAGAAGCAGAAAATTCAATTAATAATTGCCGCAACGATTGCTACCGGATTGAATGAAAAAATATATCTTAGCCTTATTATGGGTCAAATAAAAGTATTCATTCTTGATGATCACCAAATGCTTATTGACGGGCTAAAAGCTCTTCTTAACAACGTCAATGAGTTTGAAATATGCGGTACTGCCAACAGCGGCAAAGCTGCTCTCGAAATGATCGATAAGAATCTTCCCGATATTATCCTGAGTGATATCAATATGCCTGAAATGGATGGGATCGTTTTTACCAGAGAAGTTAAAAAACTTTATCCTGAAGTAAAGGTATTAGCACTCTCAATGTTTGGTGAAAAGAGTACGATCTCCGAAATCCTGGATGCAGGAGCATCGGGGTATATTTTAAAGAATACCGGACAGGAAGAACTGATCAATGCTTTAAAAAAGATCTCTGCAGGAGGAATGTTCTTTAGTGATGAAATTTCTGCTGAAATGATGAAATCATTAAGTGAAAGGGGACAAAAAAAAGAAGAAGAGAAAGTTCATTTAACAGAAAGGGAAAAAGAGATCATTCAACTCATTGCTAAGGAATACAGTAACGCGCGTATCGGTGAAACGCTTTTTATAAGTGAGAGAACCGTTGAAACCCACCGAAAAAATATCTTCCGGAAAGCCAATACCAAGACAGTAGTTGGTCTTATCAAATTTGCCATCGAGCACAAACTTATCGATTAATCTCCGTACTGGTACGTAGATGAATTTACCCTTTGCCACGGATTGATTTCCAATGGTGCTTTCTTGACTTTTGATGTGTCATTTAACCACATTAAAAACCAAAGAAATCATGATTAACGAAATCAATTATTACGGCAGTATTGCAGGTACATCACTGTAAAAAAACGTGAACACATTCTGTGTTAACTTATTCTTTAACTCATTTATCAAATCCACTTAATTATTAAAAACACTATGAAAGCAAAAGGACTACTTAAAAAAATCGCTGTTGCCGCATCACTGATGTTAGGTTACACATCACAATCATCTGCAAATAATGTTGCTATCACAGGAACATCTGTTTCTGGTTCTAACATTACATTCAACATCAGCTGGGATAACAGCTGGAATACCAACTTAGCACCTAATAACTGGGATGCGGTTTGGGTTTTTGTTAAATACCAGGATTGCGCAACCAGATTATGGGCACATGCAGGCTTAAGTACCGTTGCTTCTGACCATACCGCAGGTTCTCCTCTACAGGCTGATCCTGTAACAGATGGAAAAGGTGTTTTTGTAAGAAGGAGTTCACTTGGTGGCGGTAATATTGCAAGTACTTCCGTAACTTTAAAGATGACAATTCCAGCAGGTACTTATAACTACAAAGTATTTGGAGTTGAAATGGTAAATGTTCCTCAGGGAGATTTTGAACTTAGTGACGGAACAAGTATTTCCCGATACAACAACATTACGATCAATGCAACTTCACAATCCGCTGGTATCTCTGCAGCAACTCTTGGTGGAACCTCTGTAACTGTTCCAAGTACTTTTCCAGTAGGTTACAATTCAGTTTATTGTATGAAATATGAAATCACCCAGGAACAATATGTTGAATTTTTAAACTCATTAACATACGAACAACAAGCATCACGTACTATCAGCGATCCAATAAGTGCAGCTGGAACCTATGCGTTTTCAAATGCTCACAGAAATGGTATTCGCATTTCTGTACCGGGAAATAACAGCGCCTTGCCTGCTGTTTATGCATGCGATGCAACATCAGGTATCGAAAATAATTCTGATGACGGACAAAATGTTCCTTGTACTTTTTTAAGCTGGGGTGATCTTGGTGCATACCTTGACTGGGCAGCTTTACGTCCAATGACAGAACTGGAATTTGAAAAAATCTGCAGAGGCCCTTTGCCACGTGTTGCAGGTGAATATCCTTGGGGAACAACTAATATTACCTATATCTATAGCACGCTTGCTGGTGTTGTGAATGATTTAACTGCCTCAGAATCTTTTTCTCCGGCTACGAATGGTATGTGTGTTTACGGAGTAGCATCGGCAAATGCAGCTTATGGTCCATTGCGTGCAGGGATTTTTGCAACAGGAAGTTCCGGACGTGAATCTGCAGCTGCAACATACTACGGGGTTATGGAAATGGGAGGAAATGTATATGAAAGAACTGTGTGTACAGCTAACGCGAGTGGAGTAGCTTTCAATGGAACATTAGGAGATGGAACTTTATTGGCGAGCGGAGATGCGAACCAGGCTACCTGGCCAAGTGCTACAACAGCTGTTGGAATAGGACAAAGAGGCGGTCAATGGGTTAGCGCAGCTACATATGTTCGTACTTCTGACAGACAAGGAATTGTAACCGATGCAGCAAGAACTTATGTATTTGGAGGCAGAGGAGTAAGATAATCATTTGAATAGTTTTTATGAATCAGGGATAAGTTATGCTATTCCTAATATTCATGCACTGATAATTATAAACTTGAAAAAAACTAACAGATGATAAAAACAACTAAATTATATATAGTTGTATTCTTAGCTCTGGTCTTAGCGCACCTTCCCGTGTTCGCTCAATTTAACGGAGGCATGGGCGATGGAAGCCATTCCGATATTTTGAGCCTGACAACCTGTGTTACTCCACCGCATTTCTATGCATTTTTTGGAGGAACCGGAGATGGTGGCGAAACTAATCTCGACATGAATACAACATGCGCCACACCACCACATTTTTACGCCTTTATGGGCGGAACAGATGACGGAGCTGGTGTTGAGCGACTTACTTTAACCGCATGTGCTACCCCGCCTTCCCAGTTCTTTGCTTATATGGGAGGAACGAATGACGGTGCAGGAGTTGATCTTTTAAATCCCCTTACATGCGGAACACCATCACAATTTTATGCTTACATGGGTGGAGCTGCGAATGGTTTTGCTTTGGATTCAGAAATAGTTTGTCCGACTGTTCCGCCTGTTGCGAACTTTTCAGCAAGCCCAACAACTATCTGCAGAGGATCATCAGTTACATTTACCGATCTTTCTACGAATGTACCTAGTTCCTGGAGCTGGACATTTCCTGGAGGAACTCCGGCCAGCTCAACAGTTCAGAATCCCACTGTGATTTATAATACAGCAGGAGTCTATAATGTAACACTGACAGCAACTAATTCTCATGGAACAAATGCAATAACCATGAACGGTTACATCACGGTGAATGCGATACCTGTCGCAAGTGCAGGAACCAACGTTGCAATATGCATTGGATCTTCCACTACATTAAATGCAAATGGCGGCACAACATATAGCTGGCTCCCTGCAACGGGATTAAGCTCAACGACAATCGCTAATCCGGATGCTACTCCTACTGTTACAACTTCTTATACTGTGACAGCAACGAGCAACGGATGTTCATCAACAAGTTCAGTATCTGTAACTGTTAATCCTTTACCTACAGTTTCTGCTGCACCTATAACAATTTGTAATGGCTCTTCAGGAACATTAACAGCAAGCGGTGCTGCAACTTATGCATGGTCACCAGGCTTAAGCGCAGCAACAGGAACATCAGTTACGGCCAATCCTACAGTTACAAGCACCTATACTGTAACAGGAACATCAGCCGCTGGATGTGTGAATTCAAATACTGTAACAGTTACTGTAAATCCTTCTCCGACTGCAAACGCAGGAAGTGATGTAACAATCTGTAACGGATCTTCTACAACTTTATCTGCAAGTGGCGGAGGAAGTTATAGCTGGAGTCCTTCAACCGGATTAAGTTCTACAACAATTGCAAACCCAGTTGCTAGTCCAACCGTGACAAGAACTTATACTGTAACAGTTACAAACGGATCAGGATGTACAAGTACGGATGCAATGACTGTAACAGTAACACCATTACCTTCAGCAAGCGCAGGAAGCAATGTTTCGATCTGTAACGGTTCGTCCACAACTTTAAATGCAAGTGGCGGAACATCATACAGCTGGCTGCCTGCAACAGGATTAAGCTCAACGACAATTGCGAATCCGGTGGCTAACCCGACAGCAACAACAACCTACACTGTAAACGTTACAAACAACGGTTGTTCAGCAACAAGCGCAGTTACAGTAACAGTGAATTCAATACCAACAGCAAATGCAGGAAGCAACGTTTCAATTTGTAACGGTTCCTCAACTGTTTTAACAGCAACCGGGGGTGGTACCTATAACTGGACACCTGCTTTTTCAGGATTAAGTTCAACTGTTATTGCAAATCCAACAGCATCGCCTACAGCTACTACAACATATACTGTTAGCGTTTCTAACGGAACATGTTCTTCAACAAGTTCAGTGACTGTAACGGTGAATCCTCTTCCAACAGCTAATGCAGGAAGCGATGTAACTATATGTAACGGAACATCTACTACATTATCAGCAAGTGGTGGAAGCTCCTATATCTGGAATCCGGCTACAGGATTGAGTTCAAATTCAGTTGCAAATCCAGTCGCATCGCCAACTGTTACAACTTCTTATACAGTTACAGTAACAAACAGCAATGGTTGTACTGCAACAGATGCTGTGGTTGTGAATGTAAACTCGGTAACTGCCAACGCGGGAAGTGATGTAACAATCTGCACAGGGACGTCAACAACATTGAATGCAAGTGGCGGTACAGTTTATAACTGGACCCCGGCTACCGGATTAAGTTCAACATCGATTGCAAATCCTGTGGCGAATCCGACCGCGACAACAACTTATACTGTTACTGTTACAAACAACGGATGTACAGCTACGGATGTTGTAACGGTAACGGTAAACACATCTCTAACTGCCGATGCAGGAACAGATGTGTCTATCTGCTTTGGTTCTTCAACTACACTTAATGGAAGTGGAGGATCAACTTACAGCTGGTCACCTGCAAGCGGATTAAACTCAACAATAATTGCAAACCCTGTTGCTACTCCGGCAACTACCACTACATATACAGTTACTGCGAGCAGCGGAGGATGTTCTTCTACTTCTTCAGTAACTGTAACTGTAGACCCGCTGCCAACTGCATCTATTACTGCGGATGGCCCTACAACTTTCTGTCAGGGAGATAGTGTGATCCTTACTTCAAGTGCGGGCAACTCTTATCTATGGTCAGGTGGACAGACAAGTTCTGCAATAACCGTTCTGTCATCAGGTAATCATTCTGTAACAGTAACTTCCGTAGATGGTTGTTCCGCAACTTCAACGGTAATAGGTGTTATTGTGCATGCTATTACACCTTCGAGTATTACAGCCGGAGGGGCAACAACTTTTTGCCAGGGCGACAGCGTTACTTTAACAGCCAGTACCGGAAGTTCTTACTTATGGTCAACCGGAGCAATTACACAATCAATAACTGTTTCAACAAGTAACAATTATAATGTTTCAGTAGCGGATGTTAACGGTTGTTCAACATCAGCAGCAAGCGTTTTTGTTACAGTTAATCCTAATCCTGCAACACCGGTAATATCACCGGCTGGGATCTATAATATTTGTGTAGGAGATACTGTAATTCTTGTAACTGATACTGCTAACAGTTATGTATGGAGTAATGGATCAACAAACGCATCGCTTGCAGTTTCAACAGCTGCTATATTTGGTGTGACAGTTTATAATTCATTTGGTTGCGCAACAAGTTCTGCTGCAACTACAGAAGTAACTGTTAACGATCCGGTGAGTGATTTCACAGCGACTCCATTACTGGTTTTCATTCCTTCAGCTAACGTTAGCTATACTGCCGCAACAAATGGCAGCGGACCGTTTACTTACTTATGGGATTTCGGTGATGCATCTACTTCTGCTGCATCTGCACCAAGCCATACATACAGTAACATAGGATTTAAAACAATCACACTTACAGTTTCTGACAGTACAGGTTGTTCTAAAACTCTAAGCAAATCTGACTACGTACAGGTTGAGCAATTGTTTCCTAGTACAGCACTCACTACAGGAACTACTATAGACATCTCAGGAGTTTCATTTGTAGATGGCGCTGTTGGTATCTTCACCCTTACTGATGGAAATTGTATTGTAACATTAGATACAGGTAATACATGGTCACCGATGCCAACAGGAAATACAAATGCACTAACAGGTGCAAGCAAGCTGGACACCATTCAGCACCGGAACATTGGAGAAGTTTAATGGTTCATCTTTTTCTTCGATCGGAAATGGATTTGCTGTAGGAACAAACGGAACTATCCAAAAGTACAATGGCAGCAGCTGGAGCCCGGAAGCGTCCGGAACATCAACTACATTAAATGCTGTTGAAGCACTTAGCACTGGTGATGCTATTGCAGTAGGTGATAATCAAACGATCCTGAAATACAATGGTTCATCATGGACACCTCAAACATCACCATTATCTTTTGATATCAGAGGAATCAAGTTTTCTTCTGCTTTAAGTGGATATGCTGTTGGTACAGATGGCATCATCATTAAAACACTTGACGGAGGTAACACATGGACGCCCGCTTTAACAGGTATTGATGAGGATTTCAATAGTGTAACTGTACAAGGGCCGGATTCGGCCTGGGCAACAGGGACAGGTGGTGTGGTTTACACAACAATTGATGATGGAGCTACATGGATCAGATATTCCGTGGGACACTTAGGAACCCAAACGGGTATAACAAAGCGGCAGGGAGGAAAAGGACATGTGACTGGCCATGGCGGAAATGGTCGTGTGTTTGATAAGAGCGCTACATCAATATCAGTAGGCGTAAATGCTCTTGAAAAAACCATCGAAACATTTAAAGTGTACCCAAATCCTGCTAATGAATTAATTACTATTTCAATGGAACTGGCAGAAAGTAACTCTTTAACAATATCATTAAAAGATATGAATGGGAAAGAGCTAGAGCATATCAGTAGCAACAGCAACGCTGGGATATATAAAACCGAGCTGAACATTGAAAGATATAGTTCAGGAATATATTTCATCCATGTTAGAAATGGAGAAAGATCATGGGTACAAAAACTCATTATTCAAAAATAAAATTAACTCCAAATTAAGTACGAAACCCATAAGAAATGTCTTATGGGTTTTGTGCATTTAATACGTATTTTTGCCTTGATGCAGAGCTTATCAGAAATTAAATTTTTTCTACTTAACATAAACCGACAGTGGGTATTCTTTTTGGGAATGCTCTATTCTGTATCTTGCTTAAGTCAAAATCCGTCCGGCTCTCCATTTATAAAAAATTATTCTCCGAAGCAATACAGTGCTGCTACCGACAATTGGGCAATAGCACAAAGCCAGGATGGTATAATGTTTTTTGGAAATGCCGGTGGAGTATTACAATATGACGGAATCAACTGGAAACTTATTCCTGTAAATAATACGTCTCTTGTAAGATCACTGGCTATAGACATCAACGGAATAATATATGTAGGAGCGGTTGGCGAGATCGGATATCTCGCACCTAATAAAAGTGGTGAAATGGTTTACCATTCATTACTTAACAGATTACCAGAAAATGAACGGGATTTTGCCGATGTTTGGAAAACTTTCGCAACACCGGAGGGTATTTACTTTCATACATTTACCAAGCTTATACGTTTAAGTAAGGACGGAATAAAGATCTGGAAACCAGAAACAAGTTTTCATTTCTGTTTCAATGTCAACAATAAGATCTTTGTTAATGAACGTGAAAGAGGCTTAAAACTAATCACTGGAGATAATTTAGAATTTGTCCGGCATGGAGCTTTCTCTTCGGGTCTGCGTATCTACTCAATGCTTCCATATTCAGAAGGAAAAATCCTTATTGCAACACGCGAGAAAGGATTGTTTCTAATGAATGAGAAGGAAAACCAGAAAGATTCTTCAATCCTTTTTTTCCCTGCAGCTGTTAATTCAATGCTCATTAACCAACAGGTTTATGCCGGAGCCAGATTAACGAACGGGCGATATGCTTACGCCACTCTTTTAGGAGGAATCTTTATTACCGACAGTAAAGGAAACATCGTACAGACTCTAAACAAACTTTGCGGCTTACAGGATGACAATGCTAAATTTCTTTTCGCAGACCTTCAAGGCGATCTATGGATTGCTCTAGGGAATGGCATTTCAAGAGCTGAGCTTTCATCACCTCTGACTTTCATGAATGATGCTCATGGATTAAAAGGTTCTATTGAAAGTATTGTGAAAAATAAAAATGCATTATATACTGCAACTTCTTTAGGAGTTTATAAATCTATAAATGCATACTTCTTACCAGTTGACGGGATAGAATCTCAAACCTGGTCGCTACTGAATTTTGTTTTTGAAAAAGACACACTTTTATTAGCATCTTCTGAAGCAGGTTTATATATCATAAATGATCTAAAAGCCAAGTATATTCATCAGAATTATGGATTTATAATATATCAATCGAGAGTAAGGCCAGAAAGACTTTATATAGGATTAAATGATGGGCTTTACTCTTTAAGATATGCTAAAGGGAAATGGATTGATGAAGGATATCTGAAAGGCATAGAAAAAGAGATAAGAAGTATTGCGGAAGATACAAATGGAGATCTTTGGCTGGGAACAAAAATCGAGGGACTGATCAAGATTCATTTCTTTGATGAGAATAATAAAAAATCGATAACTGACACACTTATAAGCTCATGGTCGCAATCCTACATTATTTCGGAATATAATACAAGTCATGGATTACCCGGGATACAAGATGTAATTCCGAATAACTACCTTGACAAAATATTATTCGGAACAGACAAAGGACTTTATGAATTTGACGAAGACAAAGACAGGTTTGTAAAATCTGGAATTCTGGGAAATCAATTTACATCTAGTCAAGTATATAGGTTTGTACCTAAAGATTCGAGCACTATCTGGTTATTTACTGTTTCATCGGAAACGAAAGAAACGGGATTTACTCAACTTCAAGCTGATAATTTATTAAAGTGGTATTCCAAACCGTTTTGTAAAATCTCGGACCGTGAGATCCATGCTATCTTCCCCGACCATACCAATATAACCTGGCTAGGCGGGCCCGAAGGATTACTTCGTTATGATGGTAATGTTAAAAAAGATTTCTCTCAAAAGTTTTATACACACATTCGCAAAGTTTTGATAGGAAAAGATTCAATAGTCTTTAATGGATTTTATTATAAAACTGATGACAGTCTGAATCTACCGTCAATAATCCAACCTAGCTTTTTAAAACATTCAGTAAACTATTCTCTGAACAATTTCACATTTGAATATTCTGCAACCAGTTATGGTGATGAGCAAAACAATTTATTTAATGTTTATCTCGAAGGATTCGATGAAGATTGGTCTGGTTGGTCAAGTAAGACATTAAAAGAATATACTTCGCTTAAAGAAGGCACTTATATCTTTCATGTAAAATCAAAAAATATTTATGGGACAGAAGGCATAGAATCCACTTATGAATTCAAGATATTACCGCCCTGGTACAGAACTGTGATTGCATATATCGCTTATATAATAGCTTTTATTTGCTTTGTCTACCTCATGATCCAGTTAAGTATCCGAAGATTAAAGCAGGCTAAAACTCAACTGGAGAAAACAGTTAAAGAACGTACAGCTGAAGTGGTAAAACAAAAAGAAGAGATCGAAAATCAAAAATTGCTGGTAGAAAGCAAGAATAAAGATATCACTGACAGTATCAACTATGCTCAACGGATTCAGCGTTCATTATTAGCAAGCGACAAACTTCTTTCAACCTATCTGAAAGATTACTTCATTTATTTTCAACCAAAAGATATTGTTAGTGGAGACTTTTACTGGGCATCTGAATTGACAGATGGTAACCTGGCTTTTGTAACAGCGGACAGTACAGGACATGGAGTTCCCGGAGCAATTATGAGTATGCTTAATATTTCATGTCTGAATGAAGCGATCAATGGAAACAAACTTACTGCTCCGAATGAGATCCTGAACTTTACGCGTAAAAAGATCATAGGTCATCTCTCTAATGACGGCAGTGCAGAAGGTGGGAAAGATGGAATGGACTGCAGTATTGTTTGCTTTGATTTCAAAAAACTAGAAATAAAATTTGCTGCTGCCAATAACCCGGTATGGCTTATCAGAAATAAAGAAATAATCGAATTTGCTCCAGATAAAATGCCAGTTGGTAAACACGACAACGATACCGTTTCTTTTTCAGAACAAGTATTTCAGCTAGTGAAAGGAGATGTTGTTTACACATTAACAGACGGAATGCCTGATCAATTTGGCGGACCAAAAGGTAAAAAGTTCATGTATAAACAACTGAAGGAACTGCTTTTATCGATCAGTGATAATGATATGAAAGAGCAGAAAGAAATTCTCAACTCTAAACTGAATGCCTGGAAAGGTGAACTGGAGCAAATCGATGACATCTGCCTGGTTGGTGTGAGAATTTAACTTCTCTCAGTACCTCTACGGATATAAAATACCCTCCTGAACGGATTGTTCGTTTTCTTTTTTCTTAACACTTTTGTTCCATCACATTTAAAAAGAAAAACATGAAAAGAATCATCATCATTTTAATCAGCGTATTTAGTTTTACATTCATTGAGGCTCAAACAGATACTGCAGCATTCAGAAAAGATTTTTTGGCTTTGCTTCAGGACGCCCAAAATGAATTTGCAATTAACCAGGGAGTACTGGAATTTAAAGACACCGTTAAGAACAGACAATATTATACACCAAAGACCACATTGGGAAGCACAGAACATGTTATTCAGGAAAAAACAGATGAACTCGGAACATGTAAAGCGTATTTATGTTCTTATGATTTTACAGATACTCCATCATTAATTACTGCGATGAATTATCTTCCAATAGTGCTTGATGAACTTAACAAGATGCATTCATCCGGCAATTATCGCGGAAGAGATTACAAGGATGATGGCGGTTCAAATATTACAGAACTAGTGGACACTAAAGGAAATTACATTATGGAAGTTGTTAGCAATGAAAAAGCCCTTGTGCTAAGGCTCTATGCGAAAAGCTGGGGAACACGCTAATCTACATCGGATCTACATCTATCTGCACACGAACTGATTTATAATCAGAATTCTTAAAATTAACTAAAAGATCAGCAATGATCTTTTTTGCTTGTTGAACAGAGGCATCGCGTTCAACTTTTATTAAGATATTTTTATGATATAAATTCCGCACTCTTGAAACCAAGGGAAATTCAGGACCTAAGACCCTGTTCCCAAAATGCCGTTTTAATTCATCCGCCAAAAACTTAGCTGAAGCATTTACCATGTTCAGATCTTTATTGATAAGGGTTAATTCAATAAGTCTGTAATAAGGCGGATAATGGAAATTCTTTCGGTCCAGTAATTGACTGGTATACATTGAAAGATAATCGTTTGCTATGACTTCCCGAATGATACTATGATCAGGATTATGGGATTGAATGATCACTTTCCCTCTCTTGCTCTTTCTTCCTGCTCTTCCTGAAACCTGAGACATTAGCTGAAAGCTTCGTTCAAAGGAACGGAAATCAGGAAAATTAAGCATGCTGTCGGAATTTAAAATACCGACCATACTTACATTATCAAAGTCCAATCCTTTTGTTACCATTTGAGTTCCCACAAGGATATCTATCTTTCCTTCTTCAAAATCATGTATTATATTCTGATGCGCGAATTTACTTCTGGTTGTATCAAGGTCCATTCGTGCCACTTTAGCTTTTGGATAAAAAATAGCCAGTTCCTCTTCGATCTTTTCAGTACCAAATCCCTTCATCTTAAGATTTGTATCACCACAGGCAGCGCATTGAGAAGGGGGCTTAGCTGTATATCCACAATAGTGACAACGAAGCTGATTGCTTACTTTGTGATAAGTAAGACTTACATCGCAATTGGTGCATTGAGGAACCCATGCACACATATTGCATTCGAGCTGAGGAGCAAATCCTCTTCGGTTCTGAAATAAGATCACTTGCTCCTTTTTATCCAATGCAAGAGTTATAGTATCGAGCAGCAATGGAGAGAAATGTGATTTCATCTCTTTACGCTTCATAGCTTCTTTTACATCTGCAACAAGAATTTCCGGCATCTGCACTCCCCCAAAACGTTTTTTAATTTCAGCAAATCCATACTTTCCTTCCTGAGCATTAAAATAACTTTCAAGACTTGGGGTAGCTGAACCGAGCAGTGTTTTGGCTTTGTGAATATGTGATAAATAAATAGCGGCATCCCGTGCATTATATCTGGGAGAAGGATCATATTGTTTAAAGGAAGTATCATGCTCCTCATCAACTATTACCAGTCCGAGATCACTGAAAGGCAGAAACAAAGCCGACCTTGCTCCTATTATTAATTTATATTCTGAGGTTTCAGATGGAACCTGTTCTGCAGATCCTGACTTTTGATTCAATACTTTATTCCACACCTCAACTCTTTCGTTCTCATTGAATTTACTATGATAAACACCAACACCCTCACCAAAATATTTTCTGAGACGATTAATGATCTGAGTTGTAAGAGCTATTTCCGGCAAAAGATAAAGTACTTGCTTTCCTCTCGCGATAGTCTCTTCAATAAGTTTTACGTAGAGCTCGGTTTTTCCCGAAGAAGTAACACCGTGTAACAAAACTACATCTTTTGGAAGCTCTGAGGCGGGAGAATGGAGAACGGATGGCTGAGAATCAATATTCTTTATTTCATTTTCGGTTTCTTTTTTCGTATTAACAAAGGACCATCCAAACTGAGAACGGATAGAACCAAGAACTTCCTGCTGAATTTCATTCAAATCAGAAACCTTATTTTCATTTTCAAAAGAAGATAACCGTCCTACCTCTTTTTCATATAACTCAAAAATATTCTTTTTTACCATTGAGCGGATGGCCGCTTCAGCACCTTCCACCATTTTTACTACATCTGCCTTCTTAACCTCCAAAGGTGTTTTTGAATATCTCTTCGACAAATTAATATATGCCATCAAAACATCCAGCTGCTTAGGTGCTTTTTTCTCAAGCATTTCAAAAATGGCTTTCAGATTTTCTTCATTATCTGAATAATCCGTCATCCTTAAAAAGCTCTCGATCTTAGGCTTGAATTTTTCTTTTAGTTCCTCATGTATAACAATTAGACCTTTTTCTATAAGTACTTTGATAGCAGGATAAACCGTTTTTTGTTCAATGATCTGGGCCACATCATTTAGAGTCAGTACATTCCTTACTTCTAATGCTTCGATAATTGCATATTCCTTATCCGAAAGTTTCTGATCAGCAATGTTTTCATTATAACCTGCACTTAATATGATCTTTGTTTCACTGGCAAGGCGAAGCCCACCTGGCAAAGCAGCAACCATTACCTCTCCGATATTACACATATAATATTGACTCAACCAATCCCATAATTCGAATTGTTTGAGATTAACTATAGGTAATTCATCAAGGATAGAATCAATATATTTTGCCGAATATTGTTTAGGAGGAATCTCATGAATATTACGCACGAGAGCAGAATATAATTTGCCTTTCCCGAATTGAACGATCACTCGTTTTCCTACAGCAATTGCATCATTCAAATCAAAAGGCACACGATAAGTGTATAGATTTGGTACAGCCAGCGGTAATATAACATCAACAAACAGTGTGGTGCGGGACATGATACAAACCTAAATAAAAAATCAGCTTATTATATGATTGTTGAAAACGAAAAATCGAATACAAATTTTTTTGTAGATCCGGTTAAAAGAAGACAGGTCACTCCTTTTCAAACCGTATATTTTTACCAAGGGTTCCCTTAAACCTGTAAAAGCGGCTTTGTGTATGTAAAATGGATTTGAAGTCTTTCACTTTTGCAGACTCAGGATCTATCCTTGGATTCAAGTCGCTCAGCACCCTTAACGAATCCTCTACAAATGGAATATGATCGATCTTTAATTTGAACTTCCGCTTAGTAAACCCCATTAAATTGGCTGATTGAAAAGGGTCAGTTGCGACAGCAATCTTTTCAAATCCATGTTTTCTGGCAACTTTATAAGAATAATAAATATTCTCCGTGCTGTGTTCTGCTATTGTATCAACAAAAATATTTTTTTCCGGAATTCCCAGTGCGGCTCCATAAAGTGCCATTATTTTAGCTTCATAATAGGGTGAGTAAACAGCTCCTCCTGAGAATATTATATTTTTAGTATATCCTTTTCTGTAGAGATAAGTTGCCCACAGGACCCGCCCTTTCATAGTTGTATCCCAACGCGTACCATTGAAAGGAACTCCCGGAACAATGATCGCATCATATGGCTGATTCTTCACTGCACGTTTATATAATACATCAGGTTTAGGACGTAAATAAGTACAGGATGTTATTAATAAAATAACGAGGGAAAAAAGTAAAGGAGTCTGTATGCGCTTATTCTTTTTCAAATTTGATATTCTTTCCCCGTGTCCCTCTCATACGATGCCATTTACTTTGAGTCTGAACAATGGATTTAAAATTTTCAACTCTTGCTGAATCAGCAGGAATTTGTGGCGGATCGATATCGTCTATTTCCGCAAGGATGGGAATCATAAACGGTATGTGATCGATAGGCATTTTAAATCTGCGTTTGGTGAAGCGCATTAACAGATTTGATTGAAACGGGTCTGAGGCTAGAGCAATTTTTTGAAATCCTAATCTCTTTGCCAGCTGATATGAATTATAAACATTTTCGGTACTGTGTTCTGCTTTATCTTCAATGAAAATATGTTCCCTGGAAATACCCAGCGCCTCTGCATACAGTGCCATTATTTTCGCCTCAACATATGGGGAATAAACAGCCCCACCGGAAAAGATCACATTTTTTGCCACCCCATTCCTGATAAGATAATGCGCCCAAAGCACACGGCCCTTCATCGTTCCGCTCCAGCTTTTCCCGTTAAATGGAACACCGGGAACTATTATTACATCATAAGGTGCATTCTCCAAAGCCCGGTTGTATAAGGTAGTTGGCCCAGGGCGGAACAAAGAACAGCCGCTGAAAAGAATAGAGAGAAATAATATGTATGTAATTTTTTTCAAGGAATTGTTTTTATAAATAACCAATAAACTGATCAATTGTTCGGGACAGGATGCTTGTTTTCAGATCGTTTGAGAATAAAACCCGCAATCATGGTGTTTATAAAACCTAAGCATAGACATATCCAAAACCCATACTTAAGTTCATTAAAATTAAGTGCCAGAAACACTATCATGAACAGAAGAAACAGCAGCGAGTAAATTAATACACGCTTATAATTAATCATCTTTTTATTCGTCATAAAAATAAGAATCACAAGAACAATATATCCGGGAACAAGACTCAACCATCCCTGAATTGTCCTTACTCCGATCAACACAAGCAGAATCCCTGAATAATCACCATTTGGAAAAAATAAATTTGAAATTGCGTTTTTTATAGGAGACCTTTCCTGGTCAGAAAAAATTAAATTGGTGCTGTCCGCTAGAGAAATTCCAGCTTCTCTTTGATTTAAAGTATCCTGAGAAAAATCAGTGGATAATTCTATGCTATCTGTTTTTGATTTTTCCATGAACACTTTTTCCTCAGCAGAAACACCAAAAAAATTACAGCCTTCACAGAATGGAAGAAAAAAACAAAGTAGAATAATTATATAGAAATATCGGTTTAAGCGGATCATTATATGGAAAGTATATCCATCATCCGCAGAAGATCCTTATCCATTTGCGGCCGCTGTTTCACTGCTTTTTCAAATGGCGTGAGAGTAATGGTTTTGTTTTTTATCCCGACCATTACATTCTTTTCACCTTTCAGTAAATTCTCAACAGCAGAAAATCCCATTCGACTGCTGTTAAGTCGGTCCATTGCAGTTGGATTTCCGCCCCGTTGTATATGGCCAAGAATTGTGACACGTGTATCATAATCCGGTAATCTTTTTTTAACTTCTTCAGCTATTTCAAATGCTCCTCCTGCTTCATCACCTTCTGCCACTATAATGATCTTCGATGTTTTTGTTTTACGCTTGTTCTTTAGGCGCTGAACCAGATCATCAATATCTGTCTTCGTTTCAGGAATAAGAATATTCTCTGCTCCAACACCGATTCCGGAAATCAATGCTATCATCCCGGCATCTCTGCCCATCACCTCTACAAAAAATAAGCGATCATGACTTTCGGCTGTGTCGCGGATCTTATCCACAGCTTCAACTACTGTATTGATTGCTGTATCGTAACCAATTGTAACATCAGTCCCTTCGAGATCATTATCAATCGTACCCGGACAACCAATAAAAGGAATATTAAATTTCTGACTGAATTCCAAAGCACCCTTAAATGAACCATCCCCGCCAATCACCACAACTCCGTCAATATTATATTTTTTAAGATTGTCATATGCTTTTTGTCTGCCTTCACTTGTGAGGAACTCTTTACTTCGAGCCGTTTTAAGTATCGTTCCGCCACGATGAATAATGTTTGCCACAGACTTTTCATCCATCTTAAAGAACTCATCTTTGATCATTCCATCATATCCATGCATGATTCCCATAACTTCTATTTTATGATAAATAGCAGTACGAACAACAGCACGTAAACAAGCATTCATGCCGGGAGAATCACCACCGGAAGTAAAGACTGCAATTTTTTTCATTTTGGATATTAATAAAGAGTTAAGATTAATTCAGCTTCACATCAAATAACTTTCGTTTACCAACTATATCTCCGCTCTCGGTCATTTTAAACTCGATTAGGGTCACAACTGAAACCTTTTTGATTATTTCATACTTCATAGTATCTAATACAATTGTTTCATTAAACTGAATATACGGTATCCTTTGACTTCCTATTTCATTTTTTACAGGTGCAATAGACGATATCCCTGTTTCTGGATCCTTAACTTCTAATGTATCCCATTGCACAAGTATATGCTCAACATCTTTTAAAGAAAGTTCACCTTGTGGAAAATCAGAATAAGCCTTCAACTTTCCATTCATAACCGCCTTCGTGATAGAATTAAATAGTTTTTCTCTGTCGAATTTATTTGAAGCATTTGTAAAATCAGCTTTATCCCATAATGTATCTCTTTCCATGGGCATTATAGTGGTCACATTTTCCGCCCAAACAAGTCCATTATTTTTTTCTGATCCGGACTTTTCCTCCTTTTTATCACATGAGAACAAAAGGCTAATGCTGAACAAACTTAAAATGATGATTCTTTTCATGATGTTTTTTTTTAGAGTAAAACGAATAGGACTATTCAATAATTAGTTTTTTTTAATCCCCATGTGCATTTGAAAGGGGGAATGCATCCTGCTACACTAAAGGATTTCGATTAACCCTCTACGAACTACTAACTAAGTTCTAAGATCTCCGTTCTCAGTTCTCCGTTCTCCCGACTCTCTGCCTTCCAACTTATGTATCTTTTTTGTTCCCTGATACATTTCATATTTCATGAATTTACATTCAAGTTGTCCATTATATAATGTGATCTTTCTTGAAGGACGAAGCCCAACATTTTTTAAAGCATCTATATTTGAACTAAGTATCCAGCAGTCATAACCACTGAATTTCGCTTTGAAAGTATCACCCATCATTTTATAAAGCTCCTCGATATTATCTTTCACCATACGTTCGCCATAAGGGGGATTGATAATCACCACACCTCTTCCGGGAGGAACTTCAAAATCTTTCATATCACAGTTAATGATCTTTACAACATCATCCACTTTAGCAAGTTTGATATTCTCTTTTGCCTTTTTCGCAACATTGCTTGAGAGCTCCCCTCCTATTATTGTTTGCTGATGGTCTGTGATGCGGTTAACCGCAGAATCAAAAATGAGATCCCATAATTCTTCATTGAAAGGCATGAACTTATGCCAGCGCTGAAATCCGAAATCTTCACGGAAATATCCGGCAGGTATATTATTTGCGATCAATGCTGCTTCTATTACAATAGTTCCCGAGCCGCACATTGGGTCAATAAAATTTGTTCGCTTATCCCAGCCGCTCAGCAACACTAAACCCGCAGCAAGAACTTCATTAATAGGTGCAAGGTTTGTTTTATCGCGATAACCGCGCTTATGAAGCGATTCACCTGAACTATCAAGCGCGATAGTACAATTATCGTTATATATATGAATGTTTATTCTTATTGTTGGCTTATCAAGATCAACGGAGGGCCGCTCATTAAATTTAGCTCTGAACTGATCAACGATAGCATCTTTCGCTTTCTGAGAGATATACTGGGAGTGTGTAAAAAGATCAGAGTTCAATACAGTATCGATAGCCAATGTATCTGTCACATCCATGTATTTACTCCAATCGATCTTTTGAATGGAATCATAGAACGATTGCTCATTTGTAACCAGAAACGTTTCAAAAGGAACAAGGATCCTTAAAGCGGTACGCAAACATAAATTCGCCTTATACATAAATCCGGTATCACCTTCAAAGCTTACTGCACGGTTATGAACTTCTATATTCTTTGCTCCCAACCTTAACAATTCAGTTGCAAGGGTTTCTTCAAGACCGAATATTGTCTTGGCGATCATTTTAAAGTCTTTCTCTTTCTCCACAATTTTGATTTTAAGCAAAGATATTGATTCCCTTTTTAAACATCCGTAAAAAGTACCAGTATATCCTCTTTTTGTGTCGTGCTTCTTCTGAAGCCAAGACTTAATTTTGATATTATAATTAAAAAACAAATATCATGAAAAAGATACTTACAGGCTTGCTGATCATAACAGGATCAAGTTTAAGCGCCCAAACACTTTTAAACTCTGATTTCGAGAACTGGAATTTCACTTCAACTTACGCTCCCGACACAGTCCCGAGTAACTGGTATGCCATGTACTGCAATACTGTCCATCAAAGCACAGATGCCTTACAGGGATCTTTCGCCCCGAGAATACAAGGATATTTCGCCTGCGGGATTGCACCGGGAATTCTGATTAACGGACAACAGCCTGCAGGTTATGGAAATATTATTGAAGGAGGAACACCTTTCACATTAAAGCCTGCAGTGATAAATGGTTCTTATAAATATACAGAAGTTACAGAAGGTGATTCAGCAGAAGTTATAATCATCCTGAAAAAATACAATAGTGTTACTATGAAACATGATACCGTTGGACTTGGAATTCAATCTTTAGGCGCAGCGGCAAGTTATTCTACTTTTACCGTAAACATGAACTACTTACTACCCTCTCTAACACCTGATTCTATAATAATAATGTTCAACTCCAGTAAATACTATTTATGGGATCAGATCACAATGGCACTTCCAAGCCTTTACATCGACAGGATCGTACTGTCAGAGCCGGGAGTTGCGGGGATCTCTGAAAACAATCCTTCGTATTTACAAAGCGTAGTTTATCCCAATCCATTCAGTGATCATTCAGAACTTTTAATAAAAGGAGATCTTTCATCTTACAAGAATCTTGAAATGATCTTGTTTGATGCAGCAGGTAGAAAGGTGAGAACAGCTAAGATAATTGCTAACCCGGTCCGGTTATCTTCGCTCTCATCAGGAAATTATATTTACAAAATATGCGATGCAGAAAATGTGATCGCAAGCGGTAAAATTTCAGTTAATTAAGAAGAGAAATCTTCATTCTGTCAGGTGCAGGAGAACACTTCTGCACCAGCCTTTTTAATTTAGCAAAACACGCTCATTATCAGCACGTTTGCCTCATAAAGTTTCAAAAACTGCTTTTCTTTAAAAATGTTAGGACGAATTGTTTGTTTTATTAGATAAAGTGTTATTTTTGGACTTTCATTCAAATTACGGATGAAGGACATAAAACA
>JAJTCJ010000159.1 GCA_021323165.1 Bacteroidota bacterium
ATCAGCATAGATCTCAAGCTGAGGTTTGGTATTTATTGTACCATCATCACTCAGCAATATATTTTTGTTGGACTGGAAAGCATTTGTCTTCTGAGCATCCTTTCTTACAAAGATCTTTCCGTTGAAAGTTGCTGTGGACTTTTCTTCAATAATACCTTTGTACAATTCGTTGCTGTTGCAATTTGGTTTACGATGATCAACAAGAGTATGATTGTCTACAGATTGATTCCCTTTTGTAAGATACAATCCATTCAAATGTGATTCAATGCGCTCATCATCCAAAACAATATTCAGATTGTTCCTGACAAGTGAACCGCTAAGCGTAAAATTATTAGTACTAAAAACACTTTTCTCTTTTTGAATAACCTGTGTTGTATTCATTAATGATCCGGCTTCGTTCTCTTCCTGGATCTTATAGTGCTCCAGTTGTGCATTTGCATCTATGAAGATCTCACACAGTGCGTTATTAAAAACGCGTGCAGAACCTTCAGATGAAACAAATGACTCGATGATCTTAGCCTGGGAATTTTCTTCAAGAACAATCAGATTACGCGGATGCACAACCATATAATCTGAAGCAGATGTAATGTGTATGATATGAACCGGCAGATCAACAACCGCATTTTTTTCAATATGAATAAAAATTCCTCCTGAGGTCATAGCAGTGTTAAGAGCTATGAAAGGATCACTTTTCACATCAGCATATTGCGCATAATGCTCTTGAAAAGCTGAAACAGAAGATGCTTCAGAAAGATCAATAATTTTTAATCCTTTTACATTGTTGTTGAAATTTGTATTCTCAACCGATAGTTTGCCATTGATAATAACAACAACAATCGCGTTCTTTATGATCTTAGCATTTTGAATAAATGCCGGAGAAACAGGCTTGGCAGCATTTGAAACATCGCCTTTCAAAGCAAGTTCCATATTTAAATATTTATACTCCTCGTGTTTACGTCCCGGAATTCCCTGTTCTAAAAAGGCATCCATGGCATTTTCACGTAAAGTACTATAACCAGAGAAAGAATTTTTTAATGATTCGAACTCTGCAATAAGCTTATTGGTCGTTGTATTTGTTTTTATAACTGTATCCATTTGATTCTTCAGGCCTACGCAAATATTTCGACAGGCTCAATATGACAACGCGCTTAATCAGTCTGAGCTTGTCGAGGACTGTGCGCTGATTATGATCTAAACTCCTGCTTCCGCTTTTATAAAATCGTATCCTTTTTCTTCCAGTTCAAGAGCTAATTCTTTCGTACCTGAACGAACAATTCTTCCGTTATAAAGTATGTGAACAAAATCAGGAACGATGTAATCAAGCAAACGCTGATAGTGTGTTATCACTACTGTTGCGTTTTCTTTTGATTTCAATTTATTAACTCCACCGGCAACAATGCGCAATGCATCTATATCCAATCCGCTGTCGGTTTCATCAAGAATTGCAAGCTTAGGCTGAAGCATTGCCATCTGGAATATCTCGTTCCTTTTCTTTTCTCCCCCACTGAATCCTTCATTAACAGAACGATTCGCAAGTTTACCATCCAGCTCAACAAGTTTTTGTTTTTCCTTTACCATTGCCAGAAAATCTTTTGCTTCCATTGGAGATTCTCCTTTGTATGCTCTGATCTCATTAATAGCGGTCTTAAGAAAATTAATATTACTTACACCCGGTATTTCCACCGGATACTGGAATGCAAGAAAAACACCTTCTCTGGCGCGATCTTCAGGAGATAACTCCAAAAGATCTTTTCCGTTGAAAGTTACTGAACCTTCAGTTACTTCATATTCATCGCGACCGGCTAATACCGAAGACAAAGTGCTTTTTCCTGAACCGTTTGGTCCCATGATCGCATGTACTTCACCTGCTTTAATTTCTAAATTGATTCCTCTCAGAATTTCTTTGCCGTCAATTGAGGCATGTAGATTTTTTATAGATAACATATTTTTTATCACTAAGGCACTAAGGCCACTTAGATACACTAAGATTTATTAATATTCATATTTTATTTTAACCAACTGAACCCTCTAAACTTACCGCAAGTAATTTCTGTGCTTCCACAGCAAACTCCATTGGTAATTGATTCAATACTTCTTTGCAATATCCATTAACGATCAGGCCAATCGCTTTTTCATTATCGATCCCACGCGATTTACAATAGAACAACTGATCCTCTCCGATCTTAGAAGTGGTCGCTTCGTGCTCTATCACAGCAGTTTTATCTTTTATTTCAATATAAGGAAATGTATGCGCACCACATTTATCACCCATCAGTAAACTATCGCACTGAGAAAAATTACGGGCATTTGTAGCTCCTTTGGCAACGCGGACAAGCCCACGATAACTGTTATTACTAAAGCCAGCAGAAATCCCTTTAGAGATAATTGTGCTTCTGGTGTTCTTTCCAAGATGCATCATTTTAGTTCCGGTATCCGCCTGCTGATAGTTATTTGTAACAGCAACAGAATAAAACTCTCCGACAGAATTATCACCTTTTAAAATTACGGAAGGATATTTCCAGGTAACGGCTGATCCTGTTTCAACCTGGGTCCAGGAGATCTTAGAATTATCTTCAAGACAAATTCCACGCTTAGTCACAAAATTAAAGATACCGCCTTTCCCCTCCTTATCTCCCGGATACCAATTCTGAACGGTACTGTATTTTACTTCTGCGTTTTTATGTGTCACAATTTCAACAACCGCAGCATGCAACTGATTTTCATCACGCATAGGAGCTGTGCATCCTTCAAGATAACTTACATATGATCCTTCATCGGCCACGAGTAATGTACGCTCGAACTGGCCGGTTCCTGAAGCATTGATCCTGAAATAAGTTGAAAGTTCCATCGGGCAGCGAACGCCTTTTGGAATGTAGCAGAACGATCCGTCACTGAATACAGCTGCGTTAAGGGCCGCATAAAAATTATCGGTATGAGGTACGACCGAGCCCATGTATTTTTTAATCAGATCAGGGTGTTCCTGAACAGCTTCACTGAATGAACAAAAGATAATTCCTTTTTCAGACAACGTTTCTTTGAATGTAGTTTTAACAGAAACACTGTCGATAACTGCATCCACCGCAATGCGACTCTCAACACCTGACAAACGTTTCTGTTCTTCAAGAGAAATCCCAAGCTTTTCAAATGTTTTCAAAAGCTCAGGATCCACTTCATCCAGGCTGTTTAACTTCTTTTGCTGCTTTGGAGCGGAATAATATATGATATCCTGAAAATCCGGTTTTTTATATGAAACATGAGCCCAAGTCGGCTCTTCGAGAGTCTTCCAATAAGCAAATGCTTTTAAGCGGTAATCCAGCATCCATGAAGGTTCATTTTTTTTAGCAGAAATAAAACGAACTATGTCTTCATTTAAACCTTTTGGGGCGCTGTCTGATTCAATATCGGTTACAAACCCGTATTTATAATCACTATTAATATGTTCTTCTAATATCTCGTTGGCCATTTTTTTTCAATAGGCAGTTGGCAATTTTACAGTCGGCAATCACTAACCGCTTAATGCAACCGCGTTAATTATACGCTGAAACTTTCCCCGCAGCCACATGTACGGTTCGCATTCGGATTATTAAATACGAAACCTTTACCGTTCAATCCGCCTGAATAATCCAGCTCTGTTCCTATCAGGTACAGAAAACTTTTTTTATCAACTGCAATCTTAATTCCTTTGTCTTCAAAAACCTGATCCCCTTCTCTTGGAACGTTATCAAATTCAAGTTTGTAAGACAAACCAGAACATCCTCCGCCATCAACA
>JAJTCJ010000068.1 GCA_021323165.1 Bacteroidota bacterium
AAAAAAAGCGCCATCATTCAAAGCGCAGGCAGTAGTTAACGGTGGAGATATCGTGTCGGATTTCTCTCTTGATCAGTATATCGGTAAAAAAGATGTGATCTTCTTTTTTTATCCTAAAGACTTCACATTCGTTTGCCCGACAGAATTGCATGCATTTCAGGAAAAAATGGCGGAATTCGATAAACGCAATGTAGCAGTTGTAGCTTGTTCTACAGACACAGAGCAGTCACACTGGGGATGGCTTCAAATGCCTAAAGCTAGCGGTGGTATCCAGGGCGTTAAATACCCTATCGTTGCCGATACAACAAAAACAATTTCAATGAACTTTGATGTTTTATCAGGAGAATATGAACTTGATGAAGAGAACAGACTTGTTGCAAACGGTCCAATGATCGCTTTCCGCGGATTATATCTTATCGATAAAAAAGGTGTTGTTCGCCACATGCTGATCAACGATCTTCCTTTAGGACGTAACGTGGATGAAGCTATCCGTATGGTTGATGCTTTACAGTTTAATGAAGAAAACGGAGAAGTTTGTCCTGCAAACTGGGTTAAAGGCGAAACTGCAATGAAAGCTACACATGAAGGTGTTGCTAGCTATTTGGCTGCAAACTAATTGTTAATACTTTTTAATAACCTCGAAAAGCGCTCCTCAATCAGGGGCGCTTTTTGATTTATATTTGTTCGAATTTAAAAACCTATAACATGAATAAGAATGTATCTATCGGCCTGTTCTCTTTTTTGATCCTTGCTGTGGGAGTATTATATTATTTTCATTTTCTTGCTGCAAGCCACAGGCATTCCGCTGAAAGCGTTGAGAATGATTCGTTAACGGCCGCAGCACCTGTTGTTGCTGCTCCAAAAGATATCAAAGCTTCTAAAATTGTTTATGTGAACATTGATGTTCTGAACGAAAAATATGAATTCCTGAAAGACATAAGCTCAGCGGCTAAAAGTGAACACACTTCTTTGCAGAATCAGTTTCAATCCAAAGGAGAAAAGCTTCAGAAAGATTACGATGAATTTCAGCAAAGCGCTCAAGGTGGATTATTATCTGAAAACCAGATCAACCAAAAACAGGAAGAATTCGCAAAACGCAAGGAAGAGCTTGACCAGATCCAAATGCGCGCTGATGACCTGATGACAAAGATCCAGGATGAATCTATGAAAGCGATGGAAAATGTAAAGAATTACATTACTGAATATAACAAGAACAGCAATGCTTATGATATCACAGCAGAGATCCTTGAAGGAATAAACGCACAATACAAAGCTGAAAAAGCTGCCAAGAAAAAGAAATAATTCAATTCTGCTTGAAAATGGAAAATACCAACACCCTCATTCATAAAATCAAACACGTAGAAAAATTCCACGATGTATTTAAGATAGGTAACCGCTACGAACCAACTGCAATAGTTCCTGAGAACGAATACATGCTTCGTTATAACCTTATCAAAGAAGAGAATGAAGAATATCTTGATGCATGCAAGAATGGCGACTTGGTTGAGATCGCGGATGCATTAGGAGATCAGCTTTATATTTTATTCGGCACGATCCTTCGTCATGGCTTACAACATAAAATTGAAGAAGTGTTTGATGAGATCCAGCGCAGCAATATGAGCAAGCTGGATGAGAACGGACAACCCATCTTCAGAGAAGATGGAAAGATCTTAAAAAGCAATCTTTATTTCAAACCAAATATTAAGGAGATATTGGAAAAATAGTTCTACGGAGCGTCATCCCATGCTCCGACACGGGATCTTCATTAATGGTAGCAGAATCTCTTAATTGTGATTTCGAGACCTCTCACTTTATCATAGATTTTTTGAATGATAGGCGTTCACTACGAATGAAAAAAGTGGTTGTATATAAGCACCAATCCAAAAATGATCAGCGCGCTTCCTGTGATATAATTAACGATAGTCATTAAGCGGTCGGTAAGAAAACGTTTGATCTTTCCTGCAAGATGAACTTTAGTCAATTCGATCGCCAGAGTTAATCCTAATACTATAGAAAAGTAAATGATCAGCTTTATAAAAGAGTAATCCAGCGTTTTACCTAAAGCTGTCACGTTCCCTAACCACAAAAACCAAACTGTAGGATTAAAAAGATTTATCAAAAATCCTTTTAATATCAATAATGATGGATGAGGAGCTCTGATATCCACCACTATCACTTCATCTTTTTTTGTGGTATGTTTCCTGAAATAAAAAGTTCCGAATGCAATTAGAATTACTCCTCCAATGATGGCAGAAAATGTTTGTGCTTTTTCAGAATGAAGAAGATTTACAGCACCGAGTCTTACAACCAGACATATTGCTAAACATAAGAAAAGATCACTGAGCACAATACCTATAGCAAGCAATGAGCCTGGCTTATAGCCATATTTAATCCCAGTATTGATCAAAGAGAAAAAACCGGGGCCAAAAGAAAATGTGAGCAGCAGCACAATTATTAATCCCTGGTAAATAAGACTCCAAATCAGCATAAATTATTTTTTAGGTTGTGCAATGCAGTCTTTCCAGCTTTGCAGATCTTTATGCTTTAACACACGCGGAAACTTTGATGCAGCACCCACCTTCACTCGTGCCCTCAGGTATTCCTGAAATACAGAGGATGGCAATACATCAACTATGATCTCCTTTAATGCGGCCGTCCGTTCAACACGGTAATCATCGTTCAGCACCTTTAAATTATCATCAATAAGTGTCCTTAATCTTGCTGTATCCACAGGCTCATCAGCACCTATATACCAATGGTGAGCAAACAACGATTCATAATTAATTCCCGCAACAGTAAATTCTTTTATATCAATGTTCATTTCCTCAGCAGCGATCTCGATCGCCCTGTTCATGTTATCCACTGAAAGATGTTCACCGCATAAGCTTAAGTATTGCTTTGTTCTTCCCGTGATAGCGATCTCATAATATTCCAGTGAAGTGAACTTGATGACATCACCAATAAGATAACGCCATGCTCCTGCAACCGTGCTCATTAACAATGCGTATTCAACCCCTTCCTCAACCTGTCCTATATGCAATGTTTCCGGGTTACTTACTATGTTACCTTCATCATCAAAGTTCTTTGATGTAAACGGAACAAACTCGAAAAATATTCCGTTATCCAGAACCATCGCAATTCCTGTAGCATTTGCCCGATTCTGATAACCGATCAAACCTTCGGAAGCAAGATATGAATCTGAATATATGATCGGTTTACCTAACAGTTTTTCAAAACCTTTTTTATAAGGGGCAATAGCCACTCCGCCATGAACATAGGCAGCAAGGTTCGGCCATATATCATGAATCGTATTTACTTTATAATGATCGATTATTTTTTCAAACAAGATCTGGACCCATGCAGGCACACCAACTACAATCCCGATATCCCAGTCCTTCGCATTCAATGTAATTTCTTCCAGCTTCTGATCCCAGTTCCGCTCCTTGGAAATCCTGTTTCCCGGTTTATAATAATGCTGAAAAAAGAAAGGGATTTTTTTTGCTGTTATTCCGCTCAGATCGCCTTCGAAATACGTTCCGTTATAGTTCAGATGGGTGCTTCCTCCAAGCATAAGCATGCCACGTTCATAATGTTCCTTAGGGAAATTATACTGACCTTGTGATATGAGCTGCCGAATGCTTGATTTTTGAATCGCCTTAAGCATATCGGATGTAACGGGAATATATTTACTTGCTGCTTCGGAAGTTCCAGAGCTCAATGCAAAATATTTAACTCTTTTAGGCCAGGCAACATAAGCTTCTCCATTTACTGCACGATACCACCATTTTTTAAACATGGAATTGTAATCATGTGTATCCACAGTTCTTTGAAATGCCGCTACAATATCTTTTTCACTTAATATCTTTGAAAAATTATAATGCTCTCCGAAAGCGGTAAATTCCGCTTTGGTCAATAATTTACGAAGAACTTTCTCCTGCTTCTTATATCCGTCCACCTTCCTGATCTTAGGCATTCGTTCTTTTATTTCGAACGTACGTTTTAATATCGATCCTAAAATTGCCATGCTTCTTTTATTAATGTTGGTCTACTAATTTAATCAATTTGAAACTAAACTGATCATAAGCCTTCAACTATTTTCTTTCTTAATTTTTCAACCTTACCATGGATCACCTTCAGCTGATCTTCATTCATGATCGCATTATCTTTTACCCCATCATAAAGAGAGGTAATCTCCTTCAATTCAACTATTAAATTAGAAATATAATCATCTTTCTGATATTCACTAAGAAGTTTGATTACAATACCCAGGCTCTTTTTCTGATCACCAATTGTCTTGTATAAACCATTCCTCTCAGGTGTTTTCTCCGCATTTACAAATGTGCTTGTTGAAAGATATAATCCTTCAAGCCAGCTGCCGGTCACTACCAATGCCGCTATCCCAACTCTCTCATCACCTTTTAATTTTTTATCCACTTCATTGTATGAGTTATAAACTACCTGTGTGAGAGAATCTTTATTGGTTTTAAACTTATTATACTTATCAAGCATCTCCTGGTTAAAAGCAAATGGAATATTCAGATCATCTGCAAGTTTCTTTGCATGTTTTACGTATTGACCTATCTCCTGAAATTGTTCATAGGTAACCGCATAAGCCAGATCAGCTCCAAACACTCCCAGATTCAAAGCCTTTGAATTATACTGATTATACTTTGAAGTGTTACTAACAGGGTTCATCACCTTCTGTTCAAAAGGAACATGTGCACTATGAAGGTTCTCAAGTATCTCAAACGGAAAAGGAATGTCGCTGATCACCATTTCCACAGGAGGAATAAACTTCTGAGTGCTGTCAGCAGGTACTGTTGTGGTATCTACAACCAATGATTCATTTTTAGGAGTATCATTACTGCAGGAAACAAAAGATGAAACAATTATAGCAAAAAGCAGGAGGATTAAATTTTTCATAATGTGGTTTATAAACTGTTATATTAATTTTAAAAACGGCTCGGATCAGCGCTTAAAATATTTAAAATCATGATTATTCTTGATCGCTTTCAATGATTCATAAATTAATTTGATCACATTCTCAACATCATCTTTATGAACGCTTTCTACTGTTGTATGCATGTAACGTAGCGGCAGAGAAATCAATGCAGAAGGAACACCACCGATAGAATATGCAAAGGCATCCGTATCAGTACCGGTAGCACGTGAAGCTGCAGCACGCTGGAATGGAAGCTTATTCTTATTCGCTGCATCAATGATCAGCTTTAAAAGATTATTCTGTACTGCCGGGCCGTAGGTTAATACCGGACCTTTACCACAGGCAAGATCTCCGCTGGTTACTTTATTCATCATGGGTGATTGTGTATCATGACAAACATCAGTGATGATAGCAACATTCGGCTTGATGGTTTGAGAGATCATTTCAGCACCACGCAAACCAACTTCCTCCTGAACAGAATTCGTAATGTATAATCCGAACGGCAATTTTATTTTATTCTCTTTTAAAAGTCTTGCAACCTCTGCGATCATAAAACCTCCGATGCGGTTATCTAAGGCACGACCAACATAAAATCTGTCGTTCAGCACCATGAACTCATCTTCATAAGTTACTACACAACCAACGTGAATCCCAAGATCTTCAACTTCTTTTTTTGTTGAACAACCGCAATCCAGGAAAATATTTTTTAATGAAGGCGGCTCTTCACGTGATGCATCACGAACATGTATTGCAGGCCAGCCAAATACAGCTTTAATTATTCCTTTATCCGTATGAATATTAACCCTCTTGGAAGGAGCTATCATATGGTCGCTCCCACCATTCCTTCTCAGATAAATAAATCCATCATTGGTAATATAATGAACAAACCAGGAGATCTCATCAGCATGCGCTTCGATCACCACTTTAAATTCCGCCTTCGGATTTATAACTGCTACTGCCGTTCCATAGTTATCTGTAAAATGATCATCCACAAAAGGTTTAATATAATCCAGCCACAAACGTTGTCCTTCAGACTCAAAACCCGTTGGTGAAGCATTATTCAAATACGCTCTTAAAAAATCATGAGAGCGGTTTGTTAAAATTGATTTAGCCGCTTTCTTTTTATCTTTTTCTTTCTTTGCCATTATTTTTATTTTACCACTAAGGCACTAAGAAAACTTAGTCACACTTAGAATTATAAATTAATTACTGTCTTGTTTCTATTTATCTTTTAAAAAAACATACTCAGGTTAACCGTCTCCAGACTACGAACTGCGTAACTAAATAGCCTCCTAACACCAGCCTCGTTCTCCTAGCTCCGATCTCCCAGCTTTTTACTTACCCAGGTATTCACCATTTCTTCCAGCACATTCATAGGAACCGGTCCAGAAGTAAGCACTACGTCATGAAACTCACGAATGTCAAATTTATCAGCAAGTTTCGTTTTAGCGTTTTCACGAAGCTCCAGGATCTTTATCATCCCTATCTTGTAACCCGTTGCCTGTGATGGCCACACAATATATCTTTCGATCTCTTTTTTATTATCGCCTTCCGGATTTGGAGTGTTTTCTTTAAAATAAGCAAGCGCTTTCTCCCTTGTCCATTTTTTGCGGTGAATACCCGTGTCAACCACTAAACGTGCAGCACGGAAAAGTTCCATTGCAAGTCTTCCGAAATCTGAATATGGATCCTGATAAAAACCAATTTCTTTTGGTACTTTTTCTGAATACAAGGCCCATCCTTCTACATAAGCGGTGTTTCCCCCATGCATCCTGAACTTTGGTATTCCTTTTAATTCCTGGGCTATCGCAATCTGCATATGGTGTCCGGGAATTCCTTCATGATAAGCGAGGGCTTCCATCTGGTATGTAGCCTGATCCGCCATATTATACAAATTGATATAGTAGCGACCAGGACGTGAGCCATCCGGAGCAGGATCTTCGTAAAATGCTCCTCCTGCAGATTTTTCACGGAAGGCTTCCACGGGTTTCACAACACAATCTGCTTTAGGCTTCGTTAGGAATAATTTATCCAGTTCTTTTTTCATGTCATCAATGAGCTTCACAGCTTTTACCCTGTAAGCTTCTTTCCCTTCAGCCGTATTAGGATAATAGAACTGTTTATCCACTCTCATGAAATTAAAAAACTCCTGAAGATTATCGCTTTTGAAATTCACTTTTTTCATGATCTCACGCATTTCATTATGAATGCGTTCAACTTCTTTTAAACCTAAGTCATGAATTTGATCAGCGGTAAGCTCTGTGGTAGTTGTCTGTTTTAAAGCCGCATCATAAAAAGCATCACCTTCCGGAAGCTTCCAGGCACCATCATCTGTTGTAGATTTTTTCTCCAGCTCCGCCCAATATGTCATAAGCTTTTCATAGGCGGGTTTTACAGATCCCAGAAGTGCTTCGTTTGCTTTCGCGATCAGCTCTTTTTTACCGGCATCATCCACATCTTTTAAAGCATTTACTTTTTTAGTGAAGTCTTCAAGCAAGGGATTGTTTTCAGCTGATTTGTCAAATGGTTTTCCTGTGATCACATTTTTACAATCATTCAGAACATAAGGAAATACGAATTTAGGAGGAAGTATCTTTTTGGCTTCACGAAGCTTAAGATTATTAAGAACCTGATCGAATACTGAATTCACTTTGGATAAACGTGAAATATAATCTTCAGCATCCTGTTTGTTATCCACCAGGTGAACGTTTATAAGAAAGGTCGGAAGGTCAACATGAGTTCCTCCCATCTGGTTAACCGGATAATCATGCAAATGCCACTTGAAATTATCGACATCCTGTTTAGCATCAGTTTCAAACAAACGATAACTGATCTTAGTTTGTTCATCCAAAGCATTAAAATCAATGGACTTCAACGAATCCAGATTGGCTTTAGAGATCTCCATTTCCTTTTTAGCATGCTCTTCGCTGAGATCGGTCCATTGATCATAATGCGTTTTAATTCCAAGTAAAGCTGCTTTTATCGGATCGCGGTCCACTTCCCTGTCAAAAACCCGGTCAAAAAAGGCATTAGCTTTATCGCTTTCCGCTTTGATCCGATCCTGATCATATATTTTTTCTGAAAATTTTTCTTTTTGATCGCCACAAGCCATCAGCACTATACATGCGAAAGAAGAAAGAAACAGGTGCTTTTTCATTTAGTTTTTTTTGTGAGCATTTTTACAGATAATCCAAATGAGAGTAGAAGGAATAACTGCTTTTTATTAAACTTAAATTTCAAACACAAACTTAACCATTTTAGCGGAAATATTACTTTCCAAGGCTCTGTTTTCAAAAGAACTTACTCTCTGAGCCCGGGAGTTGTTTTTATTCCACAAAACTTCTATATTTATCATCTGATTCTTAATAAATGTATGTCACAAAATCTCCCGCCTGTGATGATACAAACCAACATCATTACATGATTGAACATGTGTTATTTTTATTACATAAAACTTTCTATATTTAACCTGAATAAAACTAATAAGATTATGAAGAAACTGATCTTTACTTTTTTAACAGCCTTATCAATAACAGCTTCGGTTAATGCTCAAACCGACAGTATCGTTAAAGCAAAAGTGCTTGATGACGGTTCCCAGGACGCTGAAAAGTTCTACAACGCAGGAATCGAAGCTTTTGCAGCTAAGAACTTTCAAAGTGCCTTAACTAATTTCACCGATGCAATAGGTAAAAAAGCTGATTTTGAACGTGCATGGTATAACCGCGGCACCACCAAATTTGAAATGAACCGCGGACAAACAAAATATGCATTGGGTGATAAAACCGGAGCTTCCGCAGATTATACGAAAACAATAGAAGTAAAAAACACGTATGCCCAGGCTTACTATTATCGCGGGGGAATAAAATTCGAGAACAATGATTACAAAGGTGCTGTGGAAGATTTCACTGCAGCAATTAAAGCCAAACCTGATTATGCCTATGCATACAACGATCGCGGCAGCGCCAAAAGACAAATGGATGACCTTGAAGGAGCAATCAGTGATTATAACAAAGCTCTCGTAGCGAATTCTGAAATGGCCTTCACTTACAATAACATTGCAAGCGCGAAAAGAAAAAAAGGTGATTATAAAGGTGCAATAAGTGATTATTCCGAAGCTGTTAAGATCAAGAAGGATTATTACATCGCTTATAACAACCGTGGCAGCGCTAAATTTGATGCAGGTGATTATGCCGGTGCAATTGAGGATTTCAGCAAAGCGGTCTCTTTAAAATCTGATTATGCATTTGCTTATAACAACAGAGCTGCTGCGAAATTCAAACAAAAAGATTACAAAGGCAGTGTTGATGATTGTAATAAAGCGATCCAGCTGAATGCTTCTTATGGTTATGCTTACATGAACCGTGGAATCGCAAAAGAAATGCTTCGTGATAATGCTGGTGCTTGTGCCGACTGGAAAAAAGCAATAGAGCTTGGAGTAGAATCAGCAAAAAGTTATACAGGAGATTGCAAATAGAATGATCTGAGTTTGAGTGTTGGTCATTCTGATTCCGATAGCTATCGGAATGTTTCAGGATCTGCGCGAAAGCTTCAAATTAAAATTTATATAGAAATTTGAAATTCATAACTATGAAAAAAGTAATAACAATCTTATCGATCATTTTTTCCGTAAGCGGTTTCGCACAAAACGTGGAATTTACCAAGGAAAATTTCAAGGATAACAAAGATGGCTTAAAGGAAGCTAAAAGAAATATTGAAGAAGGAGATAAAATGTTTGAAATGGGATCTGTCTTTTACAAGCAGGCAATCGATCCTTATTTGAAAGCCCAAACCTTTAATCCTAATAATGCATTATTGAATTTCAAGCTAGGGAAATCATACCTGTATTCTAACTTCAAATTGAAGTCGATCCCTTATCTTGAAAAAGCATTGCAGTTAAATCCTAATGTTGATCCCCAAATGCATTATGTTATCGCAAAAGCATACCATCTTGATATGCAATGGGACAAAGCAATCTCTGAATACAAAGCTTTTCAGGCAACACTTAAAGATGTCAGTGAATTTAAAGATCTGATTGAAGAGGTTAATAAACACATCACTGAGTGCATTACAGGAAAAGAACTGGTAAAAAAACCTTTGCGTGTTTTCATCGATAATATTGGAGCTGAAGTAAATTCCCAGTATCCTGATTATGGGCCGGTGGTTTCAGCTGATGAGTCGGTTATGCTTTTTACATCCCGCAGACCAAACACAACCGGAGCAGGAATAGATCCGGGCATCAACGAATATTATGAGGATATTTATATGTCTACAAAAAAAGACGGCAAATGGACTCCGGCTCAAAACATGGGAAAACCAATTAATACTGAAGATCATGATGCAAACTCAGGCTTATCTGCTGATGGACAGAAGTTTCTTATTTACATCGGTAAAAACAACGGTGATCTTTATGAAGCTGAGCTAAAAGGCGATTCATGGAGCAAACCCGAACGCATGAATAAAAACATCAACACCGATTTTCACGAATCTTCAGCATGTTATACTCCTGACGGAAAATCTGTTTATTTTGTGTCAGATAAACCAGATGGAGGTTTAGGAGATCGTGATATTTATCTTTCCACGAAAGATGAAAAAGGCCGATGGGGAAAAGCTGTCAATCTTGGACCAACCATCAACACTCAATTTGGAGAAGAAGGGGTGTTTTTGCATCCTGATGGAAAAACCTTGTTTTTCAGTTCACAGGGACATAAAACCATGGGAGGCTATGACATTTTTAAATCTGTATTAGAAAATGGTAAATGGAGCGATCCTGTTAACCTTGGTTATCCCGTTAATACTCCGGATGATGATGTATTCTTTGTAACATCCGCAAGCGGAAAACATGGGTTTTATGCATCATTCAATGGAAACGGTTTCGGAGAAAAGGATATTTACCAGGTAACTTTTCTTGGTGAAGAAAAACCATTTGTATTAAACAACGAGGACAACCTTCTTGCCAGCCAGACAGCTCCTGTAAAAGAAACAGTTATTGCACCTGTGATGCAGATAAAAGAAGCACAGCTGACAATCCTTAAAGGTGTAATCACTGATAAGAATACAAAGAACTCCCTGGAAGCCACAATCGATATTATTGACAATACTAAAAACGAGATTATAGCAACATTTAATTCAAACAGCACGACAGGTAAATACCTTGTTTCTCTCCCAGCAGGAAGAAATTACGGGATCGCAGTAAAAAAAGAGAACTATCTTTTCCATTCCGAAAATTTTGACCTTCCGGCTACCTCAGTGTACCAGGAAGTTGTTAAGAACATTGCAATGCAGAATATTGCGGTCGGCAGTAAGATGATCCTTAAGAACATTTTCTTCGATTTTGATAAAGCAACTTTACGTCCTGAATCTACAAGTGAGCTTGAACGACTGATCAAACTTATGACTGATGTTCCAACATTAAAAGTGGAAATCTCCGGCCACACGGATTCAAAAGGTTCAGATGTATATAATAAAACACTTTCTAACAATCGTGCAAAAGCTGTTGTTGATTACCTGATCGCCAAAGGAATTTCTTCTGACCGTTTCACGGCTGTTGGTTTCGGTGAAGAACAACCAATCGATAGCAACGATACCGAGGAAGGCAGACAAATGAACAGAAGAACTGAGTTTAAGATCCTTAGTAAGTAAATTGATTTTACTGTAAGAACACAAAGACGCAAAGAATAATTCCCTTTGCGTCTTTTTTATAGAACTAAACTTTACCAAGAAAAAATTTTTCGTGGGCTGTCACTCTGAGCTCAGTCGAAGAGTGTGCGTAAGCCATCCCACATATTCAACAAGCTCAATATGACAGCCCACATCTAGTAACATTTTATAAAATGGAAAGAAAGATTATCACAACAGATGACGGCTCCCACTCAATCTATATTCCTGAGCTGAATGAGAATTATCATTCAACACACGGAGCAATCCAGGAGTCTCTGCATGTATTTATTGAAGCAGGATTAAAAAAAGTTCTTGCTGATAACCTTAGTTCTGTATTAAATATCCTTGAAGTGGGAATGGGTACGGGTTTAAACTTATTGCTCAGTTATATTGAAACAAAAGAGATCACTGTATCAATCAACTATACATCCATTGAAGCATATCCGCTTGATAAAAATTTCATTCAGCAGTTGAATTATACAGAAATTTTAAGTTCCTCCCTTAAAATTCCGGTGAAGGGAGTATTCGAAAAAATACATGATTCTGAATGGGATGAAGAAGTTGAATTGTCAGAAAATTTCACGTTAAAAAAAATCAAGAATAAGCTTCAGAAAGTTAATTTAAAGGCTAATACATTCGACCTTATCTATTATGATGCTTTCGGACCACCTACTCAGCCTGAGATGTGGACGGATGAAATTTTCACCTCGCTGTTTTCATCGCTTAAAAGCAACGGCTGCCTTGTAACATACTGCGCAAAAGGTGAAGTAAAACGAATCTTAAAAAGAGTAGGATTTACAGTTGAATCACTTCCCGGACCTCCGGGTAAAAGAGAAATGGTAAGAGCATTTAAAATCCTTATGGAAGATTAAGGTTTGACCTCAACTTTTAAAGAAGGGTATCGGATATAGCATCCGGCTGCATCATTTTCCAATACACTGATCGAGCCTGAACGTTTTCCGAATTTTAATTTTATAATATTTAAATTCTCAGGTCCAACCGCAACAGCATCATCAGGGTATGTCCAGCTATACGTTGAACCTTTATAATAAGGAACACTAAATTCCACTTCCTCTGTTTCATTGACCAATTTTTTACCTGCAACAACCGGTTCTGGAATCAAGCCAAAATCTATGGCAGTCCAATAAGTAGAGAAATAATCGGAATCATTGGAAAAAGGCACCATCTTTCCTCCTTCATCACGGCAGTTTCCTGGATTGATCATCAATGCATGACCTACGTTTTTCACTTCATAATAGGTCACTATATCCTCTTTTGATGCATTACGAAAAATATACTTTTTAATATTTACATTATTTGCGAAATCATTTATCGTATCATCAGCTATTGAATCAATGGAGTGAATATTAGTCCATTGTTCTATTAATTCATGGGCATTCTTATGATTACACACCAGGTCTTTTCTTCCCTGATAAATTATCATTTTTGGATATTTCCCTTTAAAAGCGGGATTTTCATTCCGGACTAGATCTCCCCATTCTGCCGGGCTCCTGTTCACCCAGCCCATCATTGCGCTGGTGGTAGTCATCATGTTCACTGATGATTTGTATGCACCACCGGCAAAAATAGCCCCTGTGTTAAAAACTCCCGGATAAACAGCCATCATTACCACACTCATAGCTGCTCCCGCTGACAAACCTGTAATAAAAATCCGGGAAGAGTCAACTGCATGATCTTTAGAAAATTGTTCTATCATCTGTTTGATAGAACCGCATTCTCCCCTGTCGCGGTCTATATCTGCCGATCTGTACCAATTAAAACACATGGAAGCATTGTTTGCAGCTTTTTGCTGAGGAAACACGACTCTGAACCTATAAGTGTCGGCTAGCTTATTCCAGCCCGTTTGCTCTGAAACCAACTGGGCTGATTGAGAACACCCATGAAGCACAACAACCAGTGGTAATTTTTCGTTAGCTGAGATAGCTTCAGGGCTGTAAATATACATACTCAGGTTTCCCGGATTCGATCCGAAATAACTTACTTCCTTTACAATCTGCTGCGCAAAAAAGAAATGAGAGATGAAAAATAAATAAAGGGCAGAGTATATTCTGATGCTGTTTTTCAAAATAAGTATTCAATTTTTGTAAATTTATATAATTTTACGGTATGGCTATTAAACATTTCAATGTTAGGGTTTACGGGGTTTTGATCTTAGAAGGGAAAGTGCTCTTAACTGATGAACTTATCAAAGGCCATGAAATCACAAAATTTCCGGGAGGAGGATTGGAACACGGAGAAGGAACAATTGATTGTCTGAAAAGAGAATTTGTTGAAGAAACAGGCCAGGAGATCGAAATCATAGAACATTTATATACAACCGATTTTTATCAGCGTTCAGCTTACAACCCCCACCATCAAATTCTCAGCATATATTATCTGGTGAAACCCAAAACAGGTTTTACTGTAAGCAGCACAGAGAAGATCTTTGATTTTATTGACCGGACAAATTATGCTCAGACTTTCAGATGGGTGGACATAAATAAAATAGGCTCAGAAAACCTTACTCTTCCTATCGATAAGAAGGTCGGTGATATACTCCGGGAAAAATTCTCGAAAGAAAGAATCTAGTTAAGTCGTTGTGGAACGATAAGCTCGAATTCAGGGATGTTCACATGAAATTTAGCTTTATCGATTTTACGTTCCATTAAATAAGTTCCGCGCATCTTACCAATATCTGTGGTAAGGCTGCAAGCAGATTCATATTCAAAAACTTCTCCTGGTTCTAAAACGGGCTGTTCACCCACTACACCTTCTCCATCAACTTCACTATGATCGCTGGAGGAATCGTAAATATCCCAATGACGCGACATCAGCTGAACAGTAAAATCACTTTTGTTTTCAATAGTGACGCGGTAAGAGAATAAAAAATGACGGTGTTCAGCGACTGAATGTTCGCTTTGAAACTTAGTTTCAACGCTGATGCGAATTCCGTGAGTTACTTCTGTTGCCTGAGTTCCCATAACAAGTGTTTTAAATGTTGTTTGGTAATTTGTACAATATTAAACATTTACCTGCCTAAATAACAAGTTTCACGCCAAAAGGTTTTAAACAATGTACCGGTTCAACCGATAAATAAAAAACATTTAGTAATCCCTCATTGAGTTTAAACGCTTCACTCCAATCAGCTGATCATAAAATGTTCCCGGTTGCCTGTGGTAAACATAGATCATGTATTCGTTCTCCGTTTCATAATGTGATCCTTCTACCAAGGTTTCATCTGCAACGGTGGATCCGTCTTTTAAAAAAACATATTCGTAGTTATAAAAACCCTGTTTAAGGTAAAGTGTGCACTCATAGCCTAATCTTTTTTCATTGTAATGCATAAGATTTTCTTTGTTGCATCTCCAATCGTTATACCCACCAAAAACATAAAAGTTACCATCTGTTAAAGGATCCACGTATGGTAAAAAGAACGTAACATAACAATAATCCGCCTCCACTTCACTGTTAGTTCCTTCCTGAACCTTGATATAAAAGTTTCCATTCATATCCGGGTAAGTCGAATATCTTTTATATGAACGTTTTTCATCCGTATATAGATTTACGTGATTACCCATAGAATCGGTTTTCACAGAGTAAATAAATTCGGAATGAAAACGCAGACTTCTTATATCGAAATAACGAAATTCATTCCCCCCGGGAAAAACATTCAGATCATCATTATCATATACAAGCTCATTATCCTTTATAAACTGGGGCTTAAAGCCTGTTTTAGCATTGTCCCAACGGTTATTCTGAGTCATAATAACATTCAGATCGTTGTATGGATTTCTTATTTCGTATCCGAGATGGCTTATTGTGAAATCGAGTTCCTGTTTTGCATTTCTTTCTTCAATAATGCTTGCCTGATTTACACGGGTCTTAATGACTAATCTGTTCTGATGGATCATAAATCGTCTCGTAAGGACAAGATTCTCGGGGTCTGAATCCATATAAACTTTTAATATATAATTTCCGGACTTTGTGATCCTGAGACTGCTATTAGGAAAAGTGGCAGTATAGTGGGTGAATTTCTGGAGAGTATTAAAGGAGTATCTGTAATCATTGATCGAATTATCCAGAAAACCATCAAGATATTCAGCAGTTACCAGATCCGAAGGCTCCCAGTTCGCATTACAGTGAATGATAGTATAGGAATAACTTTTCAGATCGGCATCCAGATCATCAAAAGCTAGCTTCAGCTTTTCAGTAGATCCAAGCGCAAGAAGCGGCTGGCTTAACTCAAAGCTTTCATCATATAATTGAACAGACTTGATAAAAGGTTTGTAAACATAGTTTTCATATCGAAGTGTATTATCACCATAATAATCCGCAGCGCTTGTATCCTTGTAAGAAGTGTTAAGGGATTTCCAAACACTTTTCTTCTTTTCCTTCTGAGCAGAAATATCTGCTGAAAAAAACATGAGCATCATCGAAATTAAAAAGAAGCACTTGAAAAATTTAAACATGCGATCCGGATAACAGTTATTGTGCCTTATTATTGCGATAGACCAAACTATTTGCAAAATACCAGATATTGTTGGTGGCGAGGTGATTATTGATCTCTAATTCGGAATAGTGGATCCTGTTCCCTTTAATTGATGCAATATTCAAATCGATCCGATAACCGGCCAACAGCCCAAGGGCTATAAATATGATCTGGGCAGTTCTCACTTTTTTACTTTCAACAGGATAAGAAAAATTAGTGATGTAATTTCTGTAAAAACGTATTCCAACAATAGAGATGATAGCACTGAAAGCCAACAACAGAATTACCGACCACAAAGAAAAAAACGAAAGCGAATTACTGGGATGAAAGAGATTTCTTAAAATATCAATACTCAATAACTCCCCCCATTCTCCGTACATTTTAATGTTTGTAACACTCAACAACGATGTAAGAATGATAAGTGTAAAATTATAAGTTAGGTTGATCTGATGAATAATCCTGCTTTTGTTATACTGCTGAAATATCCAGAGTAGGAATGGAATAAATGCCATAACACATGAAACCGAAATATCAACCGGCAGCGCATAGAGAAATCCTAAGCCGGTTTCTGAATGAACATCATCAGGGATTTTCGCATGCTGATAAATAATGAATAGAACACGAAATGAGATAAAGTACACTAACCAGAAAATGATCAGTCTAAAAACATAAGGTATTTTTAAAAAGAATTTCATTTTATTCAAGATATAGTTGGCCTGAACCGTTCTGCTCTTTATGAACTGTTAAAGGATTTCCGTAACAAAAAACATCACCCTTTTCCCCAAGTTTGCAGATCAGGAGATCAGATACACGAATATAGCTTAATCCAAGGGTAAATGCATCAATAAAAGTATACGAAGTTTGTAGATCGCCTGCATAAATATAAGCTGTCCCCCCAATACTTATGTAATGATCATGTGTAGTTCCATGAACAGTTACATCCCCCGAGCCATGCATATGGGTGAGCACGAGAGAATTATCTACCGTCAATTCAATATTACCGGAGTTCTTTGTTTCTATATCAACAGTGTCTGTAGTGATGGTATTCAACGACTTTATGTTACCTGTCCCATCGGATGTAACATAATTTACCCGGGGCATTTTGATAAAAACATTCAAAGGGTGATCGTAACTCCTGGTCCAGTTACACCGGTTCTTGTTCCTGATCACCAGTGTTCCGTTTATGACTTCCGTTTCTATAAGCGGAGCAATATTTTCACCAGCTTCTACCGTTATTTCAAACTCGCTATCCTGAATAATATATACATCAAGGTCATCTTCCGCCACAACATTTTCAAATCCGCTTATGTGACGAACCTCCTTGATTATATCTCCTGTACGCTTGATACAATCACAGCTGTTTTCTTTTGCACAGGAGCTTAATAGCACCATCAGCAGAAAAACGTGAAAAATATTATTGATCAGACTTTTCATTTCCATTATTTATAACACATATCCGATTCCCCATTCAAAATAATCAGCTCTGGCCCAATGAGTCAAAAGGGTGACGTTTGCAATAACACGTTTTGTAACAGAATACCGGAGCCCGACACGATGAAACATCATTCCGTAAGAACCTTGCTTCTTATGAAGATAATAACCAAACTCAACAGGAAGAGCCACACGGTTAAAGACGAATTCATAACACAACTTTGTGCCTACAGTCCCAATATCTTTAAATGTTGAATTATAAATTGAATCATCCTCATACAATCTCCGTGTTGCATTATTATAACGGACCTCCATTCCCAATCCCAATCTGTTTTTTCTGTTCAATGTCCTGTATACATTCAGCTGTGCTCCAAAAGCAAGATATTTTGGCCCATCCGGCTGCTCCATTTCTCTTAGTCCAACAACTCCTATCACCACGGGAACCCACTTATTCTTAAATCTTTCAATAGTGTCTTTTTTATATACAAGATCCTTGTTACCTATTACATAACCGATCCCAAGATTAACAGTTGCGAGATTAAGCCCAAGATTGGGTGTTGCGATCGCGCCATTGGAAGCATGTGTTAAACCCAGACCTGCATCAAGTCTCCAGGATTTTGACAACATAAAAGCATAAGCGAGACGAATATTTACGAATCCATTCAGGTATGATCCGATAGCGTTATTCTTATAATTTGTTCTTCTGTCGAAAGGCTTTGTAACTACTGCCAGTCCTACTCCTAAGCGAAGATTTAACTTCCAGCTTCTTCTGCTTTTATTTAAACGAATATTTGTATAAGGGTATAATGCTTCCATATTACCCAATTGTTCAGGGTTTGCAAGATATAAGTGGAGAGCACACACACCGAATTCAGGAAATTTATAATACTGCTGCCATGGCTTTTTACCGTTGGTGCGAAAAATATAATTTAATTCCGCTCCGTAAATATGACCTTTGATAAGGTGCGACATATTGTTCCGATGGCTTATAATATAACCATAGTGTCCCTGAGCAGAAATAATATAATCCTTCCCTGGCGAATTCTGCCCTTTCACAAATGCGGAAAAATGCATTACAAAAAGTAAAATAAGCGTTCGTAAAAAAGTCTTTGTCCGAATTTTCAGATCCTTGTTCATGGTAATTTGAGAGCACAAAAATATATAAAAATATTGGCTTTAGAACCGAATTTTATTCGGGATGAGCTACATTTGTAAGACATGCGACATACTATGGAAAGACAAATGGATGAAAAACTGAAAGCCTTCGAACGCTTACTGATCATAATGGACGAATTAAGAGAGCAATGTCCCTGGGATAAAAAGCAAACTTTTGAAAGCCTCAGGCATCTGACTATTGAAGAAACATATGAATTGGCTGATGCTATCCTTGATAAAGATATGGCGGGTATTAAAAAAGAACTTGGAGATGTGCTTTTGCATATTGTTTTTTATGCCAGAATGGGTTCTGAAACAAATGATTTCAATATAGCAGATGTTATTAATTCCCTTTGTGATAAACTCATACACCGCCATCCCCACATTTACAGTGATGTAAAAGTTGAAAACGAACAACAAGTGAAAGAGAACTGGGAAAAATTAAAATTAAAAGAAGGAAACACTTCTGTGCTTGCAGGTGTTCCAAAATCATTACCTGCACTTGTAAAAGCATCGCGTATACAAGAAAAGGCAAGAGCTGTGGGCTTTGACTGGGATAAACCGGAACAGGTATGGGATAAAGTACAGGAAGAACTTGCTGAATTCAAACATGAGATAGATAGTGGAGCGACTCATGAAAAAATGGAGGATGAATTCGGAGATGTTTTGTTCTCTCTTATTAACTATGCACGTTTTAAGAACATCAATCCGGAAGATGCACTCGAAAGAACGAACAAAAAATTCATTAAACGTTTTCAGTATTTAGAATCTGAAGCCTTGAAGGCCGGGAAAGAGCTGAGTGAGATGACATTGGCGGAGATGGATGTGTACTGGAACAAAGCCAAGGAATTGTAACCTTAATTAAACAGAATGAATTTTCTTTCACATTTATTTTTGTCGGGCAATTCAGAAGGGTTGATCATCGGCAACTTCATTGCTGATTCCGTGAAAGGAAGTGACTATAAAAATTATCCGGAAGAGATTCAGAAAGGCATTTTGCTTCACAGACAAATAGACACCTTTACAGACAAGCATCCAATAGTTGAAGAAAGTAAAATTCGTCTTCGAGAAAAGTATCACAAATATTCCAGCGTTATCATTGATGTTTATTATGATCATTTTCTGGCAAGCAACTGGGATCAATTCTCTTCGGTTGCCTTAAATGATTATACGAAAGAAATTTATTCCATCATACAGAACAATCAACATTTTCTTCCAGATAAAGCCCGACAGTTCATGCACTATATGATCCAATATAATATTCTGGAAGCGTATTCGCGGTTGGAGGGAATTCAGCGTGTGCTTGAAGGCATGGCCGGAAGAGCAAAATTTGAATCCAATATGGAACATTCAATTCATGATCTCCGTGAACATTACTCACTATTTGAAAACGAATTCAAAAAATACTTTCCTGAGCTGCAGCAATTTGTTAACGAACAGATTGGAACTTAATGAAGTCTGTATTTTTAAACACAAACCGTTTTACAATTTTAACTGAGATCCACGCTGCGAATGGAGCAGCAAGAACATCAATACTATAATGGACGTGCTGGATCATCAGAAGAACACCGACAATTAAAGCTCCGGTGGAAAAAATTATTTTCAATTTTCTGGTATTAAATACGAACGCAAACAAAAGTAGTGTCGCGGTATGTCCTGAAAAGAAAAGGTCTTTTAAATTTTCCCTTCCCGAATAAAATGAAAATTGAAGTAAGATATCTTTCAGGGGAATTATCCCCACAGGAGGTTCGAGCGGTAAAAAAAAAAGGCAACACATTCGAATCACAGTCAATATAGAATAAGCGGTTAACATTACGATAAAAAGCCGTGGAGTTTTCAGAGAAATTATTATCCCGGACAAACACAAACTATAAGTAACTAAAAATGTGGGAATGGAAAGATCCAGAGGAGATACCAATTGAAGCACAGGATCATAAAAAACATATCCCTTTTGCAACTCGTTATATGAAAGAAAATTCAGAAAAATGCAGAGTACTACACCAAGTAATAAAAACGATAATATTGATGCATTCTTATTCTTTCTTTCAGAAAGAAAATGTTTCCAGGCAATTACCATTTCATATATAGACCTTATTACAGACTCATCATATCTTTCAGTTTAGCTGCCTGTCGTCTTGAGATCTCGACCTGCTCGCCTCCGCGCAGCTTTACCATTAATCCGCCATTGAACCAATTCTCAATACCTTCAACCCATTTAAGATTTATGATATGCTTCCTGCTGGCACGGAAAAAGGTTCTGTTATTCAAACGTTCATCCAGATTGTTCAATGAACGCAGAATTAGTGGACGGTTCTTTTCGAAATGAACCCTCACATAATTCCCCTCGCTTTCAAATAAACGAATGTCAGACAGCTTAACAAACCAGCACTTTTCTCCATCTTTTACAAATACCTGATCATTATCGTTTAATGGCTGAGTCTGTTCTTTAGTTTCATGAACAGATGAATCCTTATTAAGGATCTTTTTTACTGTTTCAGCCAAACGACTTGGCTGAACAGGTTTTAGAAGATAATCAAGTGCATTTACTTCAAAAGCCCTGATCGCATGTTCATCATATGCCGTTACAAATACAACTTCAGGCAAACCGCTAATTTCTTCAAGTAATTCAAATCCATTCTTGCCGGGCATCTGGATGTCAAGGAAAATAACATCCGGCTTTAATTGTTTTATACTTTCAATTGCAGTTTCAGCATTATTGGCTTCTCCAATAATCTGGATTTCCGGGTAAGGCGCAAGCAGACTTTTTAATTCCTGACGTGCAAGCCTTTCATCATCGATAAGTAGTGCTTTCATATTACTAAATTTGTTTTTTAAAAGATCCTATAAACACGCTATTGTTTTTATTCCGGTTTGTTTCCTGATGGAAATGGCTATTTCTAAATAATTTGTTTTTAAAAAGTCATGTTTACTCGACAATCCCTTTCGGTATCACCAATTCGGTTAACACTGTTTTATTATCTTCATTAGAGATCTTCATTGAAGCCGATTTACCATATAATAACTGAAGACGCTGCAATGTATTCTTTATTCCGAATCCGCTGTCGGTTTCTTTCTGAGGATCCACCTGACCGCTGTTCCTGATAAAAATGTATAATTTATCCTCGCGAATGTCCGTTTTTATTTCCAGGGTTCCACCGGCAGTTAATTTGGAGACACCGTGTTTAATTCCATTCTCAACCAAAGTCTGTATCATCAAAGGTGGAACATAAAATTGTTTACTGTCAGGATGAATATCCACGTTGGTTTTCAGACGTTCTTCATAACGGATGCTTTCTAATGCGAGATAATCATTAACGATCTTCAATTCTTCCTCAAACGCAATCACTTTATTCTTGCCCATCTGTAAAGTATTTCGCAGAATGTTGGACAATTGAGTTATAGCATCCTTCGATTTACCGGGATTCTCGTCAACCAATGCTCTGATACTGTTCATTGCATTGAACATGAAATGAGGATTCAGCTGAGATTTTAATTTATTCAATTCGATCTCATTTATTGATGCTTCCCATTTCAAATTCTCAATCTCAGCTTTTTTATAATTCTCTATGTAATGAAAAGAGAAATAAAACAATGACCAGAAAAAATTCCCGCAATTGTAACAAGATCCTGGTGTTTTGCTCCTGCAATATTCAGACTAAGCTCAATACCGAATTGAGCATAATCCATAATTGTCGCGAATACAACCGTGGCAATTATCACACGAGGTATCAGGTAAAGTGTCCTGATCTTCAGCCATCCAAAATAAACAATAGTATTTCTATAGATATGTGAAACAGTTATTCCGAAAGCGAACATCAGACACTGACTTATCGCAACATTCGTATTGAAAGCGTTCTGCAGTTTAAAGAATAAGCTGTTAAAAAGGACATAGAACAACCAACCACTAACCTGGCAAATCCAATATAGATTTTTTTTGCTCATGCAGATTAATTATGGTTACCTATCCAGGCGCTGCGTACTTTCAGCTGATCTGCAGTTGCATCGCTAAACAATACAAGATTAGAACGCTTTGACGGAATAACAGGAAAGATCTTCGACTTCAGTCTGACTTTTTTAGGCTTAGAATCCTCCGATTTCTTCCTAAGAACAACCACCTTCAAAACATCTCCTTCTTTTACATGCATCATAAAATTCGTAATTACAACCTGTGCATTTTCCAATGTTAATTTTTTTCCATTGAACTTAACGATCTCATCATATTCCTGATATCCCATTGCTTTTCCAAAGTCATCCATCATAGGAGTATTAACAATGATCAATCTGTTGGTGGCAGGATTTAATCCAATTGAAACTCCTCCTAAAGTGAGTTCCTTTTCTTTAGGCTGAGCGCTGAAACCTATTCCTGCTAAACGAAGAGTCTCTTCTATCGGCAACGGCTCAGAGCCTTCTACATAACGTTTAAAAAAATCCGCGATCTCGGGATATGTCAGTTTTACTATCTGATCAAAAAGCTCATCATCTTTAAAAGATCTTTCTTTACCATACGTCCTTGAAAGATCTTTCATTAATTCCTGGAGGCCATATTTACCACCGGATAAATGTCTTAATTTCAAATCCAGACATAAACCAATCAAAGCTCCTTTCTGATAAACGTTATTATACTGATCCCGGTATTTCGTAAGACATTCAGCACTCATAACAGTAAAGGGAAGTGAGTCATTGTAGGCTCCGGCCCCCATTATCTTTTCTTCAATCAGCCTTAAATAATTATCTGCTGACATCGTTCCATACTTTACTTGCACAAGTCCGGCCGCATATTCCGTTGTTCCTTCATACAACCAAAGATGTTTAGACATCTGAGGATTATTAAAATCAAAATTGCCGATTTGTTCAGCGTGGATATTTAAAGGAGTTACTATATGAAAAAACTCATGAGCAGAAACATCTGTGATTGTTTGCGCTAATTGATCTTCCGGCATTTCAGGCAGAAAATATAAGGAGGAATATGAATGTTCCAGAGCACCGCTTGCTCCTGAACCGCCTTGCTCTGTGGCCAGATAGATCAGGTATGCATATTTTTTTATAGGCAGGGTACCGCCAAGATATTTTTGCTGTGCGATTAAAATCTCCTTGATCTTATTTGCAATAAAAGCGGAAGAACTAACTTTCTTTTGAGAATATAAAGATATGATGATCTGTGCTCCGCCCACATTCAAAATTGTAGTATCAGGAACATTATACATCATTGGAGCATCCTGAAGGCTATAATAATCAGGAACGCTATAAATATCTGTATTGTCTTTATATACAACATCAGTTAAACTGCACGTACCATAAAAGGACGAAGGGTGTGTTAAATTTATCTGATAAGGTAAACGAAGCATTTCATCAAAAAAGCCAAACAGACAATGCGTATTCAGAATAAAATTTTTTCCCTCTTCGAAGTTGCTTCCTCCTGGTTCAAATACAAATTTCTCTTTAATATTTGTGTCCCAGGTATCCTCTACTTTATAAGATAAGGAATACAATTTTGCAGCATCTAAGATCTTCCAGCTGTTCTTATCAACATGTTCAACAATGAGCTCATTGCTATCCTTATCAAACGCTTTGAATTCAGAAACAAATCTTCCGAAATCATATATCTCATAAGTCCCCGGCACCATTTTAGGCAAGCGGTATGTAATTTCCGAAGTTTTTATCTGAGGTGTTTTAAGCTCAACTGACAATTTATCTTCAGTGCATTTATTGAGATCCAGAAAAAAACGATAACCGCTTTCTGCAAATGAAAAAGTTGAAATAATTATTACAAGTAGAAAGGTCAGAAGCTCTTTTCTCATAGAATTCATAGAGTATTAAATAAATAAAGGGAATGGCTGCTACGGTACCATTCCCTTTTGAAAAGAACTTATCACACGTCTAACTGTGTTTTTAAGATAATTTCACAACAAACCTACAACATGTGATGAAGGTTGAATCAAACAATTACACGAATGGTAAATTTTGTATTACTAACGGAAATTATGCCTCAGTGACAGTAATTTTTTCAATTTTATCCCCCTGACGGATCTTGT
>JAJTCJ010000069.1 GCA_021323165.1 Bacteroidota bacterium
TTGCAATGTCTGACATTTTTTAAATGTTTTTTGGGTTAATTGGGTGCAAAGATAGAGTTATATGGATAATTACAAAAAAATATACTAACTATTCATAAATGCGTTGAGTAGTTTTAGTGTTTACATTCTGATAATCAGACAAATAACGGCCATTTATCATTAAATTAAGCGTATAACTACCTGTGAAAAATTATTATCCCCGATTAAACACATAATTCATACTATTAACCCTAATTTTGCGCCCATAATGAAAAAAAACATTGCAATTTTTGCATCCGGGGAAGGCACCAACGCTCAAAGAATCATAGATTACTTCAAAGATTCTGATACTTTCTGTGTATCAATTGTTGTTTCCAATAAACCGGATGCCCCTGTTTTAAAAAGAGCCGATAAGGCGGGCATAGCCTTTCATGTTATAAAAAACAAAACTGAATTTTATGACACTTGTCAAACCATTGATATTTTAAAAGCGGCAAAGACCGACCTTATTGTTCTTGCTGGTTTTTTATGGATGATCCCCGATAATCTGATCAAAGCATTTCCTGACAAAATTATAAATATTCATCCGGCCCTTCTCCCTAAATTTGGGGGGAAAGGCATGTATGGAATGAACGTTCATAAAGCGGTTATTACAGCCGGTGAAAATGAAAGCGGGATATCTATTCATTATGTAAATGAAAACTATGATGAAGGAAAGATCATTTCACAGCATAAATGTGAAATAACAAAATCTGATACGCCTGAGTCGCTTTCACAAAAAATTCAGCAGCTGGAACATGAGTTTTTTCCTCAAATAATCGAAAAGCTGTTATCAGTTAAATAAGTTATTGGTTAATTAAGTCACGGCCTAATTAACTATTAACAAATAACCATTAACTACCTACCATGGAATTCAACCTTAAAGAAATTGCCACAATCACCATGATCCTTTTCGCGGTGATTGATATTATCGGTTCATTACCAGTATTACTTGATCTGCAAACGAAACTTGGTAAAATTCAATCAGAAAAAGCAACTCTTGTTTCAGGAGGCATCATGCTGATTTTTATGTTTATCGGGCAGCAAATTCTGGAAATTATCGGGATCGATGTGAGTTCCTTCGCTATCGCTGGTTCTTTCATTATCTTTTTTCTTGCTCTTGAAATGATCCTTGGAATTAAATTTTACAAAGAAGAGGGTGCTCATACAGCATCGGTAGTACCCATTGCGTTTCCAATCATTGCAGGAACAGGAACCTTAACAACTCTTCTTTCGATACGGGCAGAATATAAAGTTGAAAATATAATAGTCGCAATTCTTATCAATCTCATCTTCGTATACATTGTTCTCCGTAACACATATCGCCTTGAGCACTGGCTGGGGCCAAGCGGAATAAATATTTTAAGAAAAGTATTCGGGGTTATTTTGCTTGCCATTGCAGTGAAGCTTTTCAGAACTCATGCGGGAGTCTAATTATTAAATCCTTGTATCGTTTAAATGTAATGGAATGAAAAAATTTATACTTTGTTTATCTCTGTTAACCTTCGGAACAATTCTTTGGGGACAGAATACAACCGATAAATATCGCAGTCTTCTTAAAAAGGCGGATACTTTTTACCGCACAAAAAATTACAAAACAGCTTCAGCTACATACACGCAAGCATTCAAATTAAATTCCTGGAAAGCATCTTCTGATGAAAGATATAATGCAGCATGTGCCTTTGCTTTAGCAGAAATTCCGGACAGTGCCTTTTATTACCTTAAAATGATTGTGAAAAATGGTTACGTGAAACATGAACAGATCGCAAATGATCCGGATCTAAGATCACTTCAAAAAGACAAACGCTGGAACCCCTTAATTGAAACTGTTAAAGTCAATATTAAAAACAAGGAAGCAAAGTTAAATAAAGCACTCATCAAAGAATTAGACAGCATAGGAGCAGAAGATCAAAAATACAGGGTGAGGCTTAACGACATTGAACAGAATTATGGGAAGAAATCAAAAGAGTGGGAAGAAATAACTGAGAAAATCAAATCAATTGATTCTCTTAATTTAATCCGACTAAAACAAATAATTGATCAATATGGATGGCCCGGACCAGAGTTGGTTCGTGAGAATGGTAATGTTGCGGTGTTTTTAGTAGTTCAGCATGCCGATTTAAAAACTCAGGAAAAATATTTACCTGTGATGCGTGAGGCAGTTAAAAACGGGAATGCATTCGCTTATGATTTAGCACTTCTGGAAGATAGAGTTGCAGTAGGACAAGGGAAAAAGCAGATCTATGGAAGCCAGATTATTAAAGATCCGAAAACAGGAAAAGACACGCTGGCTCCGATTGAAGATTTTGTTAATGTAGATAAAAGAAGAAGTGAAGCAGGTTTAGAACCACTCGAGCAATATGCCAGGTATTGGGGTATTACTTATAAATCTCCTTCAGCAAATAAAAGATCTAATTTTTTTGCAAATGCTGATTTTGCAATGGCAATTGAGATCCATGATTCAATTGTAGGCCCTGTAAAAGTTAATAAAGGTTTTGGATCCCAAATGGAATACAGGCGGGACGTTAGCATGAGGGAGGAAAATTCAGCCTGGTTTAAATTCACAATTGATCACGATACAATTCTAACCTTAGATATTGTGCCGGATGATCCACAAAATGATTTTGACTTTATTCTTTTTAAATGTCCTTCAACATATAGCTGCATGAATGATATTGTGATAAGTAAAACCAAACCTGATCGGGTTTGTTTCAGTCAGAATTATGATAAAAACGGATCAACAGGATTGTCAGAATATTATACAACTACATATGTAGGACCAGGTCCTGGTTCCGGATACGTTGCAGGACTTCCTGTTAAGGCGGGAGAAACTTGTTATCTTATGGTGACCTATTCAAATGTTTACCCTAAGAATCCGCATGATTTTACTATTTATTTCTATAACTATTGGCCAAAAAAGCCGATTAATTTAAAATCTAAAAAAGCAATTGTTTTAAAGAATGTGATGTTCGAGTCAAATACAACTAATTTAATTCAAGAGTCATTTACCGAGCTTGACAAATTGGTTTCTCAAATGCTGGGAGATAAGAATATGAAAATTGAAATTCGCGGTCACACCGACAACACAGGTGATGAAATCAGGAACCAAAAGCTTTCAGAAGAAAGAGCAAAAAAAATTGTAGAATATTTAGTTTCTAAAAATATTGACAAGGGCAGACTTTCATATAAAGGTTTTGGGAGTAATCAACCTTTAGATTCAAATGATACTGATGAAGGTAAAAAAATGAATCGGAGGGTTGAGTTTGTAATTATTAAATAAAGAAGATTTTTAAAGTAAAGCTCATTTCAGTAATTAAAAAATTATGATCTCAATATATACAGATGGTGCATCACGCGGAAACCCAGGTCCTGGAGGATACGGTGCTGTGATGATTGCGGGAACTCTCAGGAAAGAATTATCAGAAGGATTCAGACTAACAACTAACAATCGAATGGAGCTGATGAGTGTTATTGTTGCTTTGGAAACATTGAAAAAAGAAGGAACAGTTGCTACGGTTTATTCTGACTCAAAATATGTGGTTGATGCTGTAGAACAAAAATGGATATTAGGTTGGGAGAAAAAACATTTCAGCGGGAAAAAGAATGCTGATCTTTGGATCCGTTTTTTACGTGCTTACCGAAAACATAAAATAAAATTTGTTTGGGTGAAAGGACACGCATCCAATAAAGAAAATAACCGTTGCGATGAATTGGCTGTTGCTGCAGCACTTGGCGGCAATCTTAAAATAGATCATGGCTATGAGGAAGAAAAAGCCAAGGAGAGCAATTCGAAGTTGTTATGAGTATAGTCATCCTGTTCAGCACGTGTGGCATTAGAATCTGAGCACGGATTCTGAAACAAGTTCAGAATGACCAGCCATCCTCCTCTATAGACAACCTGTTCTTCCACCATCAACCGGAACATTGATTCCCGTAATATAAGATGCGGCCGGAGATGCAAGGAATGCCACAGCATTTGCAACTTCAGAAGGTTCAGCAAAACGTCCAAGAGGAATTTCACTCTCCATTTCATTTCTTATTACGCTAATAGATTCACCCGTATTAATAGATTTTGTTTCGATAATATTTTTTAAGCGGCTTGTCAGCGTTGCACCCGGAAGCACATTGTTAACGGTGATACCATATGAAGCCACTTCATTTGAAAGTGTTTTACTCCAGTTAGCAACAGCTGCACGAATTGTATTTGACACACCCAGATTTTTTAAAGGAATCTTTACAGAGGTACTTATAATATTAATGATACGGCCGAACTCTGCTTTTTTCATTCCATCAAGTAAAGCCTGCACAAGAATGTGATTACATATTAAATGATTACTGAAAGTCTGAACGAAGTCTTCTACTTTTGCATGCTGTATCATTCCGCCCGGAGGGCCTCCTGTATTATTAACAAGAATATGAACTGTCCCGTTTGTGGCAACAAAATTTTCCACTTTATCTTTTAATTTATTGGGAGTTTGAAAATCAACTGCTAAGAAATCATGTTTTTGCCCTTTGGAAACATCTAATTCTGCGATTGTGGTTTTCAACGATTCTTCATTACGTGCAACAAGCACAACATTTGCTCCAAGCAAAGCGAGCTCAATAGCAGAAGCTTTTCCAATTCCCTGGGTGCTCCCGCATACCATTGCTGTTTTTCCTGATAAGTCTAAATTCATAAATTGCTTAAGGATTTATTCTTCAACAACTTCTGAAGAATAACAGAAAGATCGACCCGTTGTTTAAATTCTTTTTTCCAAAAACGTTCATATTTCAGTTCCAGATCTTTCCTTGATAGTTTTTGACTGAAATAATCCTTTAATAAATCGCTTAAATACTGAGAACTGCGCATAGCCATGCTCATTCCGTTTCCGCTCAGAGGTGCGATATTTCCGGCCGTATCACCTACCATTATAACATCATTCTCAACAGCTTTTTTATAACCAATGCGTATTTGAGAAATTGCCAAAGGTTCCTCAAAAAGATAAGTTGCTGTTGTGAGATAGTTTTTAAGAAACGGATTTTCCATCAGGATCTCCCTTTCCATTTTCTTTATATCACCATTGTACTTTTTAAGGTTGTCAGAGTCCGTTAAATAACATAAGCAATAACGATCGTTCTCAATTTTAGAGATTCCGCAATAACCATTTTCGAAATTATGGAGTTCTATCAGATCCTCAGGAAAATCAAGCTGAACATGATATTTGATCCCGACATAATTTTTCCCTTTCTTTTCCTCTGTAAACACTCGTTTGAGTTTTATATCAAGATTGCTTTTCTTTCCCCAAGACCCAATGCAGATCTCTGAAGTAAAACTTCCTTTCTGAGAATCAATCGTAAACTGGTTGTTGAAATATTTCACATCATTCACCCTGCAGTCATCCAGAAGCAATACCCCTTTTTGTTTTGCAATGTCAGCCAGTTTACTATCAAGCAAGAAACGACTCATTCCAAAACCACCAAGATCAAATTTATGTTTTAATAATTTTCCCGAAGGAGATGAGATCTGTAAACGTTTTATTTCGGACACATTCAGAGATCCTAAATTCAATCCAAGGTTCTCGATAAAATTTCGTGATTCATTAGAAATATATTCCCCGCAAACTTTATGAAAAGGATATTTATTTTTTTCAAACAATATACATGAGATTCCTGCATCAGCTAGTTGGATTGCAAGTGTCAGGCCGGCAAGTCCGCCACCAATAATTGCCACAGCATATTTCTCAGGTTCATTTGACACTATCTCTATCAGGATTTCTTTAATAAAGCTAAATAACGGAAAGCCCATTTCCATTGTACAATAGGATTATTCACTTCCGCCTTTTGCAACAAATCCAATAGTTCATTTTTCTTAAATCCACGCAGCACTGAAACCGGAGCATCATTTTTAACAAGTGAAGAACCATTCAGCAAACGTGTCAACATCATAATACTGTAGTACGCAAACCAATTGCGATGGAGATCATTCATTACAAAGCCTACACGCGAACATTTTTGCATGTACTGAAACAATTCTATTAATTGTTCATCCGTTAAATGATGACAAAATAAAGAACAGTGAATTATATCTACCTGTGCATTCTGTTTGAGATAATCTCTGTAATCAGCTACTTCAGCTTTGATCTCTGGAAATTCCTTACAGGCGGTTTTCATAAAATCAATACAGTCAGCATTCATATCCACACCTGTAAGCTCGCTTTTAAATCCGTTTTTTCTCGCCCATTTAGCAATTTCTTTCAACGCATCTCCACCACCACAGCCAATATCCACTATCCGATAAGTGTGGTACTTATCTTTCATTAATTCTTTTATTCCTCTTAATGTGACAGCATGTCCACCCAAAACTCTATTAATAAAGTCGAGCTCACGAAGATTTTGAAATAATAAATTTTTAGGAATATCAGGAGCATCAAGAAGTTCAGCCTCGTAGGATCGTGTTGAAAATTTATTTCCCATAGTTTATCTAAGCGTTAGGGTCTCCATTGATCTTGTCGGAAATAATAATTCTTGATAATTCACATCACGCATAACGAAAGAGCGCTGTTTCCACACTTAAACCCGGGCCAAATCCCATCGAAAATATATTTTCTCCATCAATACACTTCTCTTCTATTAGTTCATTTAGAACAAAAAGAATTGTAGGTGAAGACATATTACCGTATTTATTAAGGACCTCATAAGAAGGTTGAGATGCTTCTTCTGACAAAGACAATTGTTTCTTTATAGTATCTACAATTTTTTTACCTCCCGGATGAATTGCCCAGTGATCAATATCTTCACGGGTAAGTTCATATTTTCTAACTGCTTTATCTACGATCACTTTTATTTCAGAACCAATAAAATCAGGAATGCCGGCATCAAGTATCATCTCGAAATTCACAGGTGAAATATTCCATCCCATCAGATCCTTTCCTTTATTTAACAATACGGAATAAAAGCCTTCAATTGATAATCCTTTATTTTCTTTAAATAAATCAGATGAAGACAATAGCACTGCAGCTGCACCATCACCAAATATTGTATTGGATAACAAATTATCATTATCATGTTTAGGCTGAAAATGCAAAGTACATAACTCAACACATACAATAAGAACCCTGGCATCAGAAGATGTTTTACAGATCATATCCGCTATTTTCAATGCATGAAATGCGGCATTACAGCCAAGGAAGTTAACTGATGTGCGGTAAATATCATTAGGAAGTTTAAGTTGTTCAATAATCTCAGCATCTATCCCCGGAGCGGATAATCCTGTACATGTTACTGTAATTAAATGAGTAACTCCATAATCTTCAATTGAAGTATTTAGTTTTCTACATGAGTCATTAATCGCTTCAATAGCTAATGGTATTGCACGCTGCTTAAAAACAGAGATCCTGTTCTCGACATTTGCTTTACTTGGCGTCCCATTAAAAAAAACATGTTCGTTCCGGCTTTTATCAAAATCAGGCAAAACCGAATAACGTTCCTCAATCCCGCTGTTGCTAAAAAGCATATTAAGCTTTCTTGACGCAGTTTCATTGCTGTAAGCGGCATGCATAAATTCAAGGATCGCAGTTTGTTTACTTCGATGCAATGGTACTGCAGTTCCTATGGAAAGTATTTTACTCAAAACCAGTTAAAATTTGAATTTAGAATAAGGATCAAAAAATAAATATTCATACAGGTGGAGGCGATCAGGTTCATATTCATTGTGTTCTCAAAATCCGCATTTGCGCTATCTTTTTTAACTTTCACAAACCAAAACATCAATCGGATAATAACCGGAAGCATCAGAATATTAAAGAGAATAAACGCAATGAGCTGTTCCCTAAGATTGAAATAATAGAATAACAAAACTACTGCAGCAGTGAACATGAGGGCAGAGAAAAAAAATGTGCCAAGATAGCCAAGCTTATAACTGATCGTGGTTACGCCATCTTTCTTATCTGCCTGATGCTGATATATCTGAGTTAAAGGATAAACGCTTCCTATAAATAAACTTGCTATACTCATACAAATCAGGTTGCCTTTTGTAAAGTAATAACCTAAAGAAAATTCTGTAAGCCCAGCTGAAACCATTAAATATGTAAAAGCTCCCTGAAAGAAAAAAACAGTTAGGAATCCTGTAATAGGATATTTTTTTAAACGCAGACCTCTATAGCTATAAGCCCTTGAAATAAGAATATACAATGCAACAAAGCAAGCAAACCAAGTGCTTACTAACAATGAAAGTAAAATACCTAATGCATCAAGAATAATTGTAGCCTGATAAAGATTCTCTGAAACCATTGGAGGATGTTTCAGTCCTCCGATACTGCCTTCATCCCTATCCTGATAACTATTGTATCCATTGCTCGATGGATAAATAATAAGGTGAAGAATGAAGAATGCCAGAATAGCCTGAGGCCAAATGATAGTATCTGCCTGGCTTAATGCGAAAAGGTAAACAGGCATCAAATGATAAGAAAATGGAAAGCGCAAATGCTTTACAGTACTTTTATCGAATCGGGATATGATATTAAGATCAACAGCCATCCTCCCAAAGGTAAGAAATAAATGTTGGTACATATAATTTTCTGAGCTAAGAACTAGCCAAAAAGAAGTCCGAACACCTCTTCGATCTTACCAACCATCGTGATCTTGATTTTGTAACTGTTAAGATCTAGGCCTTTCTTGTTGTATTTAGAAATAAATATATGTTCGAAGCCCAGTTTCTCGGCTTCAGATATTCTTTGATCCACGCGGTTTACCGGACGAATCTCTCCGCTTAATCCCACTTCTCCGGCAAAGCATGTCTTTGCCGAGATCGGCATATCCTCATTACTTGAAAGAACAGCGCAAACTAAAGCGAGGTCAATTCCCGGATCTTCTACTTTTATTCCTCCGGCAATATTTAAAAAAACGTCTTTAATTCCTAAACGGAATCCGCATCTCTTTTCCAAAACCGCTAATAGCATAGATAGCCTGCGAAGATCAAATCCTGTTGAAGAGCGCTGAGGAGTTCCGTAAGCTGCACTGCTTACCAAAGCCTGCGTTTCAATAAGCATAGGCCGCATACCTTCCATTGTTGCAGCAATTGCAACTCCACTCACAAGCTCCTCTCTGTTTGTTATCAATATTTCGGATGGATTGCTCACTTCGCGCAAACCGCTTCCAAGCATTTCGTAAATACCTAATTCATTAGTTGAACCAAAACGATTTTTCGCAGTTCTCAATAATCTGTAAACATGATTTCTATCGCCTTCAAATTGAAGGACAGTATCGACCATGTGTTCTAAAACTTTAGGCCCTGCAAGACTTCCATCCTTTGTGATATGACCAATCAAAAACACAGGAGTTCCGCTTTCTTTTGCATAACGTAAAAGTTCAGCAGTGCACTCACGAATCTGTGAAACACTTCCGGGAGATGATTCAATATGTGCAGAGTGTAAGGTCTGGATTGAATCTACAATTACAAATCCAGGTTCAAGCATTTCGATCTGCTTAAAAATATTTTGCGTAGATGTTTCTGTTAAGATGTAGCAATTCGGATTATTCATTCCAATGCGCTCTGCACGCATTCGTATCTGCTGCTCACTCTCTTCACCCGAAACATAAAGAACTTTCATGTTCTTCATATTAACAGCTATCTGCAGCATGAGTGTCGACTTTCCAATGCCTGGCTCTCCGCCAAATAAAGTAAGCGAACCGGGTACAAGTCCGCCACCAAGCACTCTTGACAGTTCCTTGTCATAAATCTCTATCCGATGCTGTTCTGATAAATTAATATCTGTAACAAGCTGGGGCTTCGATGCACGCTGTGTGCTTGTGCTGGCTATTCCGGGGACTTTTCCATCATCACCCTTACTTACAACTTCTTCAACATAGGTATTCCATTCATTACACGAAGGACATCGTCCGATCCATTTTCCGGACTGAGCACCACAATTCTGACAGAAGTAAGAGGTTTTTGTTTTTGCCATAAATCAATTGGCAATTGTTCAGTCGGCAAAATGCAGACTTTCGATCACCGGATAAATATCCACGAAATTAGCATTAAGGTTAATCCAAAACAGACTTGTTAATAAACAAATTAGTAAGAATTTAAATTTTTGAGTTTTCACATTCCATAGTTTTAACTCAATTTTGCAGAAAATAAATCAAACAAAATGAGAAAATATTTATTTGTCGCGGGATTAATATTTACAGCGCTTACAGCGAATTCACAATCATTTAAATTTGGAACTATCGCTGCGGATGCGGGTGTAGGATTCGGAATATACAGCATTAAAGCTCATTCCCCAGTAAACGGACAGGATGTTAGCGGGATCGGATTCGTAGGTAGCTTACCCACAATCAATGCTGAATTCGGAATAGCAAAATTTTTAGGTGTTGGTTTTCATTACCGCAGAGGCACATATGGAAAAAGTTCCGGTGGTAAAGGCAGAGGAAATGATCTGGCTCTACGTGTTAACTTTCACGTAGCAAATAAGAATGAAAAATTTGATCTTCCTATCGGAATTGGATTTGGAACTACATCTTTTAATTTTCCTTTAAACAACACTGATTATTTCAAAGGAAACGGAAGTCTTCTTAACGTATATGTTGCTCCTCATTTTTATTTCGGAAAGTATATCGGTTGCTTTTTAAGTTTAGGATACAACAAACATATCCTCACAAATATTGAAGCTCGTTCTGGTAATAATATCTATACAGAAGCTGATGATGCAACCTGGAATATGGGTGGATTTTGTTTTGAGTTCGGGATTGCCGGACGTTTTGGTTTGTTTGACAAGAAAGGTGATAACCCTGCACCTTCAACGCCATAATCCTAAAAGACATTTAGGAGCCTTTGATCTTTTGCTCTATTGATGTTGTTGAAAATCCTGAGAGGTATTCCAGGGTTTTAACTTCACCACCATTTGACCGCACGAGATCTGAACCTACAATGTATTTCTTGCTTGAAGGATCTTTTTCATCAGCATTATAATCTGCTCCTTTAACCAAAACATCAGGCTTTATAAATTCGATCAGATCTTTTGGGGTGTCCTCATCGAAAATTATTACTGCACTTACAAAATGTAATGACGCAAGTATCATTGCCCTTGTTTTTTCATCCTGCAAAGGACGGGAAACACCTTTACCCTGACGCTTAACAGAGGCATCGCTGTTTATGGCTACCACCATGGCATCTCCTAAGTCACTTGCTTTGGCAAGATAATCAATATGTCCGCGATGAATAATATCAAAACAACCGTTTGTAAAAACCAGCTTTTTTCCAAAAAAACGCCACATGATCATTGGCTTCAAAAGTGTTTCTCTGGTATAGATCTTTGACTCAACAACTTCAAGTGCCGGGAGTTTATGATTGAATGGAATCATTTCTTAATTGGATTTAATATCTGATAATTCAGCTTCTTCAGCCGATGATCTGTTGAGAACCGGCAATAAGATCAGGGAAAGCAAACCGGCAATAAGAATTAGTACAATTTGTGAAACCCAAACAGACCATGCAAAAGCAAACGAAGATGTTTGTGAAATAAAATAAACTGTTGTAAGAATTTGAATGACAATAAGCTGATACATTCCTGTTCCTCCGGGAACCACAACAACTGCCACACTGCCGAATACTGTGATTACCATTGCAACCACAAAAGATAATCCTGACAATTCCTCAAAAGCAAGGAAACAAACATACACCTGTAAAATGTACATCAGCCATATTATGATAGTATGTACAATAAACATTACCGGTTTATTAACTTTTTTAACACTCAACAATCCTTCCCACAATCCCTTGATAAAACCTCTGATCTTTTCAGACATTAATCCCATTATCTTTTTTCTGAAATATAAAAAAGCAGCTATCAAAAGAAAAAGGCTACTCACCAGAATTATCATTAAAACCGGTTTCTGCATAATACCCTGAAGCTTAAAGGAAAGTGGAGTAAATATCATGTCGTTAGCGATTCCGGAGATCTTTTCGAATTCAAGTGCTAGTGTCATAAAAAACAAAAGTATCACACAAACAACATCTAAAGCTCTCTCAGCTATAACACTGCCAAAGCCCTGAACGAACGGAACTTTTTCATACTGTGTCAACAATCCGCAACGGCTCACTTCTCCCAATCGGGGAAGAGCAAGGTTAGCAAGATAACCAACCATTACAGCAAAAAAAGTATTAGATGTTTTAGGCTTGTGTCCCAATGGCGCCAACAAGATCTTCCATCTGAGAGCTCTGAAAAAATGACTTAAACCACTGATAAGAATCGATAATAAGATCCAGAAATAATTCGCCTGCTGAAGAGCACCTTTGATATTGGTAAGTTCCGCGTCTGTTTTATCTTTTACTGCCAGCCAGATCAATAAAACTCCAATACTTAAAAAGAAAAGAAATTTTAATATGGACAGCAGTTGCTTTTTCAAAATTTAACGGAGTGAGTTTGTTTTTGTATCAGGAAAAACTACTGTCGGTTTATGTGTTTTGGCGAGTTCGAAATCCATCATTGCATAGGAAACAATAATTACTTCATGGCCTGCTTTTACTTTAAGTGAAGCAGGACCATTCAGACAAATAACTTTTGAACCTCTTTCACCTTTGATCACATAAGTTGTGAAACGTTCACCATTGTTATAATTAAAGATGTCCACCTTTTCATTTTCAATAAAATTGGCAGCATCCATCAGATCTTCATCAATGGTAACAGACCCGATGTAATCCAGGTCGGCCTGAGTAACAGTAACGCGATGCAACTTTGATTTTAAGACTTCTATCTGCATAATGGCTGCAAAATTACTAAATTTAATCAAAAACCCTGTCAGTATTCTATTAACCTCCGGTTCCATCCAACGAACCATTAATTAATGTCAACCAAATCTTGACGGCTCTCTTCTATTTTAATCCTTTATAGATCTCCAACAGCTTTTCCTTTTGAGCCTTTGAGTTTACCATGATTGATTCGAGCTCCTGTGTTCCGCCCGCATTCGGATTTGCTTCACGAATGGTTTTCAATTTCTGAGAAGTCAGGCTTTCACGATCTTCATACATTGTAGCAAGATCCTTAATTGACTTTTTAGCATAATAAGCGACCCATTTACTAATGCTCTCATCTTTAGCTATACGTTCAAATATGGCAACTCCGCTGTTCACGGTTTCATCCTTCTTCGCTCTTTTCAGAAAAGCAGCATACTGAGTTATGTAACCTATCTTATCGAAGCCATTAAAGCGATCTTCTGCTTTAACAAAAAAATCATTGTTATCATCACTGCCGTATTTTGAATAAAGATCTGCAACTGCATAAAGCACTGAAACACTCTTTTCATTTTCATATTGCTTGGCGATCTTTAACCCTTCAGAAGGATCAGACTTTGTTATTCCGGAAAGAGAAGATCCGATAACTCCATATGAACGATCGTTCAACCCTGACTTATATAAAGCCTGCAGATCACTGTCGCTGTAATGTTCAACCAGATAATCGATTGCAGCAGCACGCACAGGCGCTTTTGGATCTGTTTTAGCCAGGACCACAAGTTTCTCTTTTATCTCTTTTTCATGCCCTGACTGAATATCTTTCAACATTGTTATCGCGTTGTAACGCATATCATGAAGCTTATCATTTAAAGCAGAAATTATGATCTGAGTTGAAATAGAATCTTTCGATTTTTGCGCTAATTCGGTCAAAGCCTCATAGCGATCTAAGAATAAAGGAGCGTTCTTATACTGAAAGGCCCATTCTTGTAAAGTCTTTTGCTCATCCTTTGTACAAAGCACCATCTTTTGCGCATCCACATTCACCAATTCCGGTTTTTCATTTGCATCAAATTCAAATGTTTCTTCTGCTTTTGTTACTACAATACGATGACGTACAGCAGGCGATTTTCCATTATAGATATCAATATCAAGAGGCAAACGGAACAGAGGTGATTTGGAAAGATCCTGCACCTGCTTGATCTGCACTTTTTGTTTTTTTGCAGCTGCATCGTAGTTTGAACGTATCACAAGATCAGGATGACCAGGAGACATGAACCATTGATTAAAGAACCAGTTCAGGTCTTCTCCTGTAATTTTCTCAAAAGCCAGGCGAAGATCATGGATCTCAACCGAGGTATATTTATGAGTTTGCAGATAAAGCTTCAGCGATGCGAAGAATGCATCATCTCCCACATACTTTCTTAGCATATGAAGAACCTGTCCGCCTTTATTATAGCTATGTCCGTCAAACATATCTTCTTTATCTTCATATTGAAAACGGATAAGACTTACTTGTTTGCGTGATGATTCAGCAAAATAACCTGAACGTGATTGTGCACTGTGCAAGTCTGCATCATCCAAACCATATTTATGTTCTATCCATAAATATTCTCCATACGTTGCAAAGGATTCATTCAAGGGTAAATTACTCCAGGATTCGCATGTTACAAGATCACCAAACCATTGATGAAAAAGCTCATGAGCGATAACATCTTCATGATCATTATCAAGCAACTCTCTGTCAGTTGCGTTCATAAATTCACCATGCAATGTTGCAGAAACATTTTCCATAGCTCCTGAAACATAATCACGTACAACAACCTGGGAATATTTATTCCAGGGATATTCTACTCCAAGCTTATTTGAATAAAACTCAAGCATTTCTCCTGTGTTCCCGAAAATAGCTTTTGCGTAAGGTTCAAAGTCTTTTTCTACATAGTAATTCACTTCCTTGCCTCTCCATAGATTATCCTTCACAACGGAAAACTCACCAACTGCCATCATAGACAAGTATGGAGCGAAAGGAAGTTCTGCTTTCCAATAATCCGTTCGGGTGCCATCACCATTGTCTGTAGAAAAACTCAGTTCTCCATTGGATAAGGTCGTGTATTTTTTCTCCACAGTCATGTATATTTCCTGTGTTTGTCTCTCATTTGGATGATCAATTGTAGGATACCAAACGGAAGAAGATTGTGTTTCTCCCTGTGTCCAGATCTGCATTGGTTTGCTTTTTTCTTTCCCTTCCGGATTGATAAAATACAAGCCCTTGTCATCTGTAATAGCAGCGCTGCCACCTTTCTTTTTTAATTCATTGGGTTTAGCAATGTATTCAATATAAATAGTGTATTCTTCCGTATTCTTATACTCTTTCCCAAGATCAATAATAAGAAGTTCATCCGCATAAGTATATGTGAGGGCTTTTTTTGAAGTCGTCTTTGTCTCAGGGACTATTGTTTTCTTTTTATCTTTTACCGGAGGCTCCGGAGCAAAGACTGTTTCCAGTAGTGATACTTCTTTGATCTCCATTCCTCTAGCATCAAGCGTTAATTTAGAAGTCGGATAAAAATATGGCTTCGCAGTTAAAGTTGCTTTACCATATAAATATTGCTTACCCCAGTCGAAAGAAACATCTAGTTTAGTATGCAAGAGATCAGTTATACGTGGTTCTGCAGACTGATAAACCGCAGGTTCCGGTGTTTCTGCAATAGCCTGAACAGTATCCAGATTTATGACAGCAATATCATCTTTGCCTGTATCAGAAGTCTTTTTAAAGAGATTGCAAGCACTCAATGTTATTGATGCGACAATAACTAAAACGGAAGTATTCAATTTCATTACCTGGATTTTTTAAGAAATCAAAGGTTGTGAAAATATTGATGATTTCAAATAATTAATTTGCCTGCAGTAACTCACTAATTTAAAAATTGATCGCAGGCAAAAATGATACTATTAATTAGAAGACAGTGCGAAGAAATATGTACTTTTATAACCATCTAAATTATATGAAAAATGTTAAAAGTAAACGTTAACAATAAGAATGAACATACAATAACGATGGATGGCAATTCCAGTGGAACAATTGATGGTAAAGAGTTTTCCTGGGATGTTATTGAAGTTAAAGATGGCAGTTTTCATGTTATAAAGAACAATCGTTCTTATACGGTTGAAGTGATCAAGGCTGAAATAAATGAAAAAAGTTTTCTTGTATCAGTTAATGGAAATAAATATCAGCTAAATGTAAAAGACAAATTTGATGAGCTTCTTAAAAGTCTTGGCCTTGATAATCTCAAATCTAAAAAAGTAAACGAAATAAAAGCTCCCATGCCGGGATTGGTTCTGGATATAAGAGTTTCGGAAGGAACGGAAGTAAAAAAAGGAGATCCTATTCTTGTTCTCGAAGCAATGAAAATGGAAAACATTCTTAAATCTCCTACTGACGGAATAGTTAAGAGCATCAATGTTAAAAAAGGAATTGCAGTTGAAAAGAACCAGGTTTTGATCAGCTTTGTTTAAAGATCTTCGTGGCATCGAATTTTAACAAAAGTATCACCGTACCAATAAATTCATCCATGGAAACAGAAAATTCACGTAGAGATTTTATTAAAAAATCCGCAACACTCGTATTAGGAACAATCACTGCATCCTCTATTCTTAACAGCGCTTTTGCTTCCGGTAACTTTGCAGATTCTATTTTCATCGACCCTGATGGTGGAAAATTTTCATTGCCTGCATTGCCATATGCTTATGATGCGCTGGAGCCTCATATCGATAAAATGACAATGGAGATCCATCATGGAAAGCACCATAAAACTTACGTTGATAATTTAAATAAGGCCCTTGATGCATTGGGTAAAAATGCATTGGAAGATCAATCATTCGAACACATCTTCGATAAGATCGAAAAACTTCCTGATGCGGTAAGGAACAATGCAGGCGGACATTATAATCATAGTTTGTTCTGGACATTAATGACACCGAAAGGAAACACAGAGCCGAAAGGAAAACTGGCAGAAGATATTAAAGCGGGGTTTGGTTCATTCGAAGAATTTAAAAAACAATTCAGTGATGCTGCCATGAAACGCTTTGGTTCCGGATGGGCATGGCTTGTCAAAACAAAAAAAGGGAAACTGGTTATCACCTCCACTGCAAACCAGGATAATCCTTTGATGAATTCTGATTCTGTTGAAATAAAAGGAACACCTATTTTAGCATTAGATGTATGGGAACATGCATATTATCTTAAAAATCAAAACCGCAGAGCAGATTATATCGCTTCATGGTGGAATGTTGTGAATTGGGAAACCGCAGAAGGATTATATGAAGGAAAAAAATAACCCTCCGACTGTTAATCAGAGGGTCGAACAACTAAATATAGTTTCAAATTTCAGAGGTCAAATTATTGAATCTGAAATTTGAAATTTATTTTATACCAACGCTATATCAAACTGCACAAGATCAACAAACTCCTGAACACGGCTGTCAACCTGCTCCTGAGTTAATCCAATAAGATTCTCTGTTCCGAATTTTTCAACGCAGAAAGAAGCAGTGGCAGATCCGAATATGATCGCACGTTTCATGTTTTCAAAGGATATATCTTCAGTTTCCGCTAAGTATCCAATAAATCCACCTGCGAAACTATCTCCTGCCCCTGTCGGATCGAAAACATCTTCCAAAGGTAAAGCCGGAGCAAAGAATACCTGTTCCTTGTTAAATAACAATGCACCGTGTTCTCCTTTTTTGATAATAAGGTATTTAGGACCCATCGCTAATATTTTCTGAGCAGCTTTTACCAGAGAATATTCACCTGAAAGCTGGCGTGCTTCTGCATCGTTGATCGTTAATACATCCACCTGCTTTAATGTTTCCAGCAATTCAGCCATGGCAATGTCCATCCAGAAGTTCATCGTATCAAGTACGATTAGCTTGGGACGCTTTTTCAATTGTTTAATCACTGCCTTCTGAACGGCTGGGGACAGGTTCCCCAACATTAGAAAATCGCAATCCTGGTAAGCTTCAGGAACAACCGGATTAAAATTTTCAAGCACATTCAATTCAGTAGTAATGGTATCACGTGAATTCATATCATTATGATACTTACCTGACCAGAAGAATGTTTTTTGGTCTTTTAACACCTGTAATCCGGTGGTATCAACATGATGCTTCTGAAGCATATTTATATGTTCCTGAGGAAAGTCTTCTCCTACAACCGATACAAGGTTCATTTTTTTTGTAAAATAGGAAGCGGCTAAAGAGATGTAAGTAGCAGCACCACCCAGAATTTTATCGGTTTTCCCGAAAGGAGTTTCAATTGCATCAAATGCAACCGTTCCAACGACTAATAAACTCATGTTTTGTTCTTTTTCTAAAAATTTCGACAAATATATTGCATATTTGCTTTGAAGATGCTAATATTGCACTCCTTTTTTGAAGGTATGTAAAGTCCGTTGAGAATAAAATTCGAAATTAATTAACCAGGATAATAAATTCCCTCTTAGCTCAGCTGGTTAGAGCATCTGACTGTTAATCAGAGGGTCGCTGGTTCAAGTCCAGCAGAGGGAGCAATAGTAGACAAGCCATCAGAAATGATGGCTTTCTGCTTTTTAGGCCGTAGCGTTTTAATTCGGGATACTTCTTTTAATTAGAAGGAGCTGCAGAAATTTTTCACCTGGCTCCACATACACCATAACCTATAAAGTTTTTAACAATATCCGGGGAAACCCTTCCCCAAAATCGAATACCTCCCTTAAGATCCTGTTTCACAAGTTTAATCCACTTTAATCACTTGAAATTTTCTGTTTGATCCGCTTTCAATAAAATTGCAGCCCTTGTCAAACCTTTTGCAGTATAGCCTTACAGACATGACACGTCTTGAAAAAGGAAATTTCTTCTTCTTTTGCGAGCTCTTAATAAATCCATGTCCCTCCTTAAATGTATATCCTATGGCATTACATTTTGAAGAGCCTATTTGAATTGCCTTTAAATGGTATTAAACAAGATAAATATGAACCTTGAAGAGATTGAAATTATATTGGTAGAAGATAATCCGGATGATGCTTTCTTTACCAAACATGCTTTTCAGGAAGCTAATGTTAACAACAACATTATTGTTTTGACCGATGGGGAAGATGCGATAAATTTCTTTTTTAATAATGAATCCTTTGCCTCCCAAACGTTCCAGGGAAAATCTAAACTGATCTTACTTGATATTAATCTTCCGAAGGTTAACGGGTTGGAAATTCTTGCCAAACTAAAGAAACATGAAACCACGAAAAATATACCCGTAGTGATTCTGACTTCTTCTGAAGATGATCCTACTATAAAGGAAGCTAACGAGCTTGGGGCAGAAAGTTATATTGTTAAACCGGTAACCTTGGAGGGTTTTGCCAAAGTCGTGAACGAATTGAACGATAAATGGCTTTAACTTATTTGTAGAAAACTTCTGTTCTTGAACTTCTGTCTCCTGCAAGTTGTTTTGTATGAGCACAACAAATATGCTGGATTGATTCGTTTACATTTTGAGTAAATCCACTTTTAGGATAAGCGCAGAATAAACAAAATATTTCCGATTCGCAGAATTTATTCCAAAGATGTTCTAAATGAACTGTTGCACCATTGTTCCCTTGTGCCCACAATAACGCCACCATTTCACCATACGCCCTTACTTTTTTATTTCCCTTTCCTCTGGCCTTTTCCACAAGGGTTTTAACCGTAGCAATAAATTTATTATCATCGGGCCAACCGTTTACCATAAACTTTTCAAGGGTAGATTCAGCACTCAAAGGAATATACTGGTTATTACGTAAAAGATCGTCTATCTCGTGTCCGTTCAGGATAAGTCTCCGGTTTAAACCTTTAATGTGTTCAACAGTTGCAATAATAATCACGCTTTCGCCTCCTTTTATTCCGCTTATGACAAACCCTTCAAGAGAATTCATAATAACTTCATCACTTTCATATATCTGCACCAAATGATCACATGGTGCAATCTCTCCCCAAAACACATCTGTATTGCATGTTTTCCAATCGTTTAATGGGTGCTGAACTTTATTTTCTGAATTCATATTTTGTCTGAGCTAATTAATATGACAACTTTTAAAGTTAACCATAATAAAAATCAATCTTTCCTCTAAACTCTTAATGAACCTTATAAGTTAGCCCAAACGGTCTTTTTCATAGCTGTGCATTAAATAAATATACCAAGTGTCGATTTCGAAGATCTTTCAGGCTAAACAGGCACAAATATTTTAAATACTGTGTTAACTAAAATATTTATGTCATGAAAAACTTATACAAAAAAATCTTTTCAGGATTTATATTCATTCTGATCTCACATTTATCATTTGCTCAATGGCAAACGAACGGCCCTTATGGAGGTCCCGCCTATAGCTCAACCAGCGCTGCCGGGAAAATTTATATAGGAACTGAGAACGGTGTGTTCGTGTCTTCTGACAACGGGGTCACTTGGACAGCAGCAAACAATGGAATTGAACGGATCACTATAGTAGCGTTAGCTACTGATGGAACGAACCTATATGCAGGGGGTTCTGCAGATGGCGTTTTCTTTTCTTCTAATAACGGGGCATCCTGGACACCCCGTAACAATGGCATTACAACAATGTTCATTACTTCTTTATTTTCAACTTCAGATGGAATCTATACAGGAACACCTGATGGAGTATTCTTCTCAGCTGACAATGGAATGAACTGGACACTACGAAACAATGGAATTCCATCCTCATACGATATGTATGTGTATGCTGAGATGGGCGATACAGTATTTGCAGGGTCATACGGTGTCGGACTTTATCAGTCAAGTAATAAAGGAGTAAGCTGGGTTCCGGTTGCAAACGGATTTCCTCTTGCAACAGGAAGTCTGAATGTGTTTGTATATGCTATTAAATCTAACGGAAACACAATATATGCGGGAACAAGTGAAGGAGTGTACCGTTCAACAAACAGAGGTGCTTCCTGGTCACCTTCAAATACAGGTTTTCCTACCGGCATGTGGGCTAAATCATTTTCTGTTAAACCGGGATATGTATTTGCAGGAACTTATTCGGAAGGAATGTTCGTTTCTACAAATAATGGCGCGAGCTGGAGTCCAATGAATACAGGTCTTCCCGACATGCCGTTTCCAACAGGTCTACCACATAATTATCCTCCGGTAGAAGATATCACTGTCAGTGGCAGTAGTGTAATTGCAGTCACCATGGATGGAGTATACAGATCAACAAATAACGGTTCATCATGGTCTGAGTCGAACCAGGGGATTTTAGCTACGGAGATTCTAGGGGTTGCTTCAACAGGAACAACTGCTTTTGCAGGATCTTCAAGAACAGGGGTCTATATTTCTAATAACAGCGGAGCAAGCTGGACAAGAAGTAATAACGGACTCACTTCCTATGACATTAATTCAATGGTGATAAAAGGAAGTTCCATTTTTGTTTCTGCAGGCTATGAAAACGTTTTTCGTTCAACCGACAACGGAGCAACATGGGTTTCTGCGTCTTCAGGAATAAACAGCATGGTGCAGGAACTTAAAACAGATGCGACAAGAGTTCTTGCTCTTACAAATGGTGCTACCGCAACCACTCCTGCCCTATTTCAAACTATTGATAACGGAGCTAACTGGACAGAGATTCCAACAGGATTCGGTGTTTCAATGAGCACTGTGACTTCGACCGGATCTGCACTGTATATCGGAACCTGGAATGGAGTTGTTTATTACTCAAATAATAACGGTGCAAACTGGACCAGCGGCAATACAGGATTACCTGCCGTTAAGATCAATTCTATTTTAGTCAGCGGAAGCGATTTATTTGTTGGCACGGAAGGATTTGGTGTTTATAGATCAACAAACAACGGAGCGACATGGAGCCTTTCAAGTGCGGGTTTAGGAAATCTTTATGTAAATGATCTGCAAATTAAGAATGGTGAAATGTATGCCGCAACATGGGGCGGTGGAATTTATGTTTCCGGAAATAATGGTGCCTCATGGTATGCTTATAATACCGGATTAGACAATCTTTATGTAAACCGATTCTCTACAACTTCCGCAAAAGTATATGCCGGCACAGATGCCGGAGTATTCTCTGCACCGCTGGCAATTACTTCGATTGAGGGCTATGAATTATCCGGAATTGATGTTTATCCTAATCCAAGCACTGGATCTGTGAGTGTTAAAACAAATGATAATGAAAAGATCCTTATTACCATACATAATGTCGCAGGTGAACTTGTATACAGATATGATGGTTATTCGGGAGCGATTAACAGTATTGATCTGGCAGGACAATCAAAAGGTATTTACTTTATGGATATTCAAACAGATAAAGGAACTGCAAAAAAGAAAATAGTCATACAATAAAAACAGACCCGGTCGGCATCGACCGGGTTTTTTTAGCTTATTAACCTTTTATTATTTGTCTGATTTTGAAGCCTGCATGCTTTAATATTTTGTAGTTTTGCTCGCTTTTTAATAATATCTCAATGGGCAATCAACACCGTCATGTTCACCGTCTTTCTGCCGCAGGGCTTCTA
>JAJTCJ010000070.1 GCA_021323165.1 Bacteroidota bacterium
AAAGCGTTTTATGGGACATACTTTTGATGAAGTTACTTCTGAAATAACACGTGTTCCTTATAAAGTAATTAAAGGCGATAATAATACTCCCCGCGTTCAGATCGATGACAGAAAATATACTGCTCAGGAGATCTCTGCTATAATTCTTCAGAAAATGAAGAAAACAGCTGAGGATTATCTTGGACATGAAGTTTCAGAAGCTGTAATTACAGTGCCTGCATATTTTAATGATGCTCAGCGCCAGGCTACAAAAGAAGCAGGTGAGATCGCAGGATTAAAAGTAAAACGTATTATCAACGAACCTACGGCTGCAGCATTAGCTTATGGATTAGATAAAAAGCATGATATGAAGATCGTGGTTTTCGACTGCGGTGGTGGTACTCATGACGTTTCTGTCCTTGAACTTGGCGATGGAGTATTTGAAGTAAAATCTACTGATGGTGATACTCACCTTGGTGGTGACGATTTTGACCATAAGATAATTGATTGGTTGGTTGCTGAATTCAAAACTGAGAATGGTGTGGATCTTTCAAAAGATCCAATGGCTCTGCAGCGTTTAAAGGAAGCTGCTGAAAAAGCAAAGATAGAATTATCAAGCACTACATCTTCTGAGATCAACTTACCATATATAATGCCTGTTGATGGTATCCCAAAACACTTGGTTCGTACTTTAACAAGAGCAAAATTTGAACAATTAGTTGATGATCTTATCAAACGTACCATCGAACCTTGTAAATCAGCATTGAAAAATGCAGGTTTAAGTACAAGTGATATCAATGAAATTATTCTTGTGGGTGGTTCTACCCGTATCCCTGCAATTGTTGATGCAGTTCAGAAGTTTTTCGGAAAAGCGCCTTCAAAAGGTGTAAATCCTGATGAGGTAGTAGCTATCGGTGCTGCAATTCAAGGTGGTGTTTTAACAGGTGAGGTTAAAGATGTATTGCTTCTTGATGTAACACCGCTTTCTTTAGGTATCGAAACTATGGGTGGTGTATTCACTAAGCTGATCGAAGCTAACACAACGATCCCTACCAAGAAGTCTGAAACATTCTCTACAGCAAGCGATAATCAGCCATCTGTTCAGATCCATGTTTTACAGGGTGAACGTCCAATGGCAAAAGATAACCGCACTATCGGACAATTTAACCTGGATGGAATTCCTCCTGCACCACGCGGTGTTCCTCAGATCGAAGTAACATTTGACATCGATGCCAATGGTATCATCCATGTTTCTTCTAAGGATAAAGCAACCGGTAAGTCTCAGCAGATCCGTATTGAAGCTGGTTCCGGGCTGACTAAAGAAGAGATCGAAAAAATGAAGCGTGAAGCAGAATTAAATGCTGATGCTGATAAGAAAGCGAAAGAAGAAGTTGAAAAAGTAAATGCTGCTGATTCAATGATCTTCCAAACTGAAAAACAATTGAAGGAGTATGGTGATAAAATTCCTGCAGAGAAAAAATCTCCTATCGAAAGTGCTTTGACAGATCTTAAGACTGCTCATGGTTCAAGAGATATTGCTGGTATTGATGCTGCAATGGAAAAAATAAACACTGCATGGCAGGCTGCTTCCCAGGATATGTACAATGCGCAACAAGGTGATGCGAATGCACAGGGTGGCGCTAATCAGTCAAACAACACTAATGCTTCAAATGATTCTGAAGTTACTGATGTTGATTTCGAAGAAGTAAAAGACGATAAAAAATAGTTTTTTGTTTGTGTGAATTTTGAACGGGCGTCCTGCTATTAGCGGGACGCCCGTTTTTTCGTTATCTTTGAGTGATAAAATTTTCACATGAAATACCATTTCCATCCAGAAACAAATCGGGATAGCTAATGGCGAATTCCAAAAAGTAATTCTTTGCAAATGAAAAAGATCTTCTCTCAAATTGTTTTTGCCTTTATTCTTACCCCTCTTATCGCTCAGATCCCTCCAGGATATTATAATTCTGCTGCCGGCTTAAGCGGTTCTGCTTTACAACTGGCTCTGCATAATATTATCGATAATCACAATACAGTAAGTTATTCCAGCTTATTGACTCATTTTCAAACAACGGATAAAAAAACGAATGGAAAAGTCTGGGATATGTATAGTGATGCGCCCGGATCTACACCTCCGTACGAATTCACATTTGTTTCCGATCAGTGCGGAAGCTATGGAGGAGAAGGGGATTGCTTCAACAGGGAACATTCATGGCCTCAAAGCTGGTTCAATTCTTCAACGATACCTTCTTCGGACCTCTTTCATCTTTATCCGACTGACGGATATGTTAATAATAAAAGGAATAATTATCCTTACGGAACTGTTGGTGTTGCCAGCTGGACCTCACAAAACGGTAGTAAATTAGGAACATGTATCGATCCGGGATATTCTTCTGTTGTATTTGAACCAATAGATGAATATAAAGGAGATTTCGCACGAACCTATTTCTATATGTCAACAAGATATTTAACCGAAGATGCATCCTGGTCAACCTCAGGCGGCACAAACAAATCTGTCCTTTTACCATGGGAAGCTTCTGTTCTGCTCAATTGGAGCCATAACGACACAGTAAGCGCAAAGGAAATTGCAAGAAACAATGAAGTTCATGACATTCAGAACAACCGCAATCCTTTTATTGATCATCCAGAATGGGCCGACAGTATCTGGACAATTATAGTGGCTGGCATTGATGAGAAAGCCTTACCCACACTTGCAGTTAATATCTATCCTAATCCAGCCGCAGATAATTTTACTCTCTCTAATGAAGGAAATACTAATTTAAAAGTTAATATTAAGGTTATGAATGCTCTTGGTCAGATCATAAAGGAAATCACTTCAGCTGAATTGATAGCTTTTGAAAGTACTACCTATACGATAGATTGTTCCTTATGGGAACCGGGGATTTATCAATTACTTCTAATTGATAAGACACAAGCAAAAACAATAAGGCTTATAAAAATGTAATGGATTAAAATAAAAAATCCCCGCAGTTTTAAGCTGCGGGGATTTTTTATTTATTAATCTTAATACATTGAGATATTGTAAGTTGTTCCTGCTAAAGATGCTGTTGCAAGTCCATCACAAGCTCCGTTACCATAATCATAAACAATGGGGTAATTCGGGTAGTTAGTCATTACTAAAGTAAAGCTTCCGCTTACGATCCACTGACAACCAATATTCACTCTTAAGGGAGAATCAATATTGATATTATAGGCTTCCCCGCTTGCAGAAACACCATTTGCACTTCCTGTTATCATATAAACATCATCAAAAATGTTCAGGTTTGTATTATACCCGGCATAGAATTCTCTGTTCTGGTTGGTGTTCCATGAGGAGGTTTCTGTTCCTGCAGGGTTTGTTACAGTTGCACCGTTCACCACAACATTGTAAACCGGATGTCCTGCAGAATTCCTGCCCATGTTACGGATTGTCTGAGTACCCTGGATACGGTAATCGTTATGATAGTAATTAGTTAATGTTACAGTGATTACAGTATTAGAATCAAGATATGGTCCTGAAAAAACAGCCGTGATCTTTCCTCTTCTGTTATTACCGTCAGAACCAAGACAATTTGTAGTTGAACCACCAAATTCAATAACAACGGTTTTAGGCCATGTAGTCATGTCAAAAGGTGAAATACTTGCTGTGGCACAACCAGAAGTAGGTGCTCTTAGCGTTCCTGAACTGTCTGTTACAACACTGATCTCTTTCCAGATCCCTGCAAAAGCATTGTTTGCTGTTGAGTTATCTGAAGATGCAGAATAGTTTGTTGGTTTAGGATCTTCTTCTTTTTTACATCCTGTATAGACTAGTGCCGTTGTAGTTAAGACAACTGCTGTAAATAATTTTGAGATTTTTGAGTTCATGGGAGCAGGTATTAGTTATTAGTTATCAAATTTAATCTAATTTCTCTAATATAATGTACTCGTGCGGATATTTGTTCTTTTCATCCAGAGGCCCTTGTATCCGCTGAACTTCGCGCCATTCTTCCTTATTTATCTCAGGAAAGAATACATCTCCTTCGAATGTATGATGTATCACAGTAAGATAGATTCTGTGTGCATAACGTAAGCTTTGTTTGAATATTTCAGCACCCCCTATAATAAATATTTCTTCATCACCTGCGCACTCTGCTGTTGAAATCGCATCTTCAACTGAATTAACTATTATAGCTCCGGGAGCGTGATAATCTTTTTGTCTGGTTATTATAATATTGGTCCGGTTAGGTAACGGTCGGAATTTTTCAGGGATCGATTCGTAGTTCTTCCTTCCTGTTATGATACAATGACCGGTAGTTTTCTCTTTAAAGAATTTCATATCAGCGGGCAGATGCCAGATGAGCTTATTATCCTTTCCGATTACATTGTTATCGCTAATTGCAACTATTAATGAGATCATTCACTATGGATATTAGGGTAGCAGTTAAATTGGTTAATTCAGGCTTTACCAATTAACTAATAACTTTTAACTATTTACTAAACAGCAACAGCAGCCTTAATATGCGGATGCGGATCATATCCTTCAAGGGTAAAGTCTTCGAATTTAAATCCGAAAATGTCTTTTACTTCAGGATTGATCTTTAATGTAGGAAGTTTCCTCAGGTCGCGTGAAAGCTGAAGCTTAGCCTGCTCAATATGATTTGAATATAAATGAGCATCACCTAATGTATGAATGAATTCTCCCGGCTGAAGATTGCAAACCTGTGCAACCATCATCGTTAGAATTGCATAAGAAGCAATATTGAAAGGAACCCCTAAAAAGATATCAGCGCTACGTTGGTATAACTGACAGCTAAGTTTTCCATCAGCTACATAGAACTGAAAAAATGCATGGCATGGAGGTAACTTCATTTTGTCTATTTCTCCGACATTCCATGCGCTTACGATCATTCTTCTGCTGTCAGGATTATTTTTTATCTGATTGATCACCTGGGTAATCTGATCTATGTGTCTTCCATCAGCTGCAGGCCAGCTGCGCCATTGTGAGCCGTAAACAGGTCCGAGATTTCCGTTTTCGTCAGCCCATTCATCCCATATGCTTACACCATTATCCTTAAGATATTTAATATTAGTATCACCTTTCAGAAACCAAAGTAATTCATGAAGAATAGATTTCATGTGTACTTTTTTTGTGGTCATCATCGGAAAGCCTTCCTGCAGGTCAAAACGCATCTGATAACCAAATACGCTTATTGTTCCTGTTCCTGTTCTGTCTGTTTTGGTGGCTCCTTTGTCCAAAACATGTTTCATTAGATCGTGATACTGTTTCATTGTTTTTAGCGGATAATTGACTTTAGATAGGGCATTGCGCCACGTAAAGATAAATTGAATTTATAAGCATTCTGTTGGGAACAGGCTTATAATATTCACAACATATCAACTAAAAATGAGGAAAAAATTCAGATCCTAGTGCTTGACTGTACCTAATTCTTTCGGATCGTGCTTATGTTTGAAGAAGATTGCAAAAGCGATTGCGATTATGAGAGCGTAAGCTGCAAATGATAACCAGATGGTTTGCCAGTCTTTAACCCCATTAGAAGTATAATATTTGTCAATTACATACCCGCTGATGGAACTGCCCAAGACAGCTCCAAAACCATTTGTCATTACCATAAATAAACCCTGTGCACTGGAGCGGATGGCGGAGTTTGTTGATGTTTCCAGGAATAAAGATCCAGAAATGTTAAAGAAGTCGAAGGCCATTCCGTAAACAATGCATGATAAAATGATCATCCATAAACCACCGGACGGATCACCATATGCAAATAATCCAAAGCGTAAAACCCAGGCGATCATTGATAGGAGCATAACCTGTTTGATTCCGAACCGTTTTAAAAAAAATGGGATGGCAAGAATAAATAAGGTTTCAGAGATCTGCGAGATAGACATTATTATTGTTGAATATTTAACAACGAATGAATCTGCGTATTGAGGCACGTTTGCAAAGTCGGAAAGAAAAGCGTCTCCATACATATTAGTAAGCTGGAGTGCAGCGCCAAGGAACATTGAAAATATAAAGAACAACGCTATTTTATATGTCCCGAATAATTTAAAAGCATCCAATCCTAATTTCTGCCATAAAGTGGAATTTTCAGAAATTAATTTTTGCGGTGGACATTTTGGTAATGTAAAAGAATATATTCCCAATCCAATAGCTGCAACCGCGGCAATATAAAACATATTCGCGGAGGCTTTGTTCCCGGAAAGATTGGTGATCCACATGGCAACTATGAAACCTATTGTACCCCAAACTCTTATCGGAGGGAAGATCTTTATAACATCGAATTCATTGTTCTTTAATATGGTGTAGGCGATTGAGTTTGATAATGAAATAGTAGGCATGTAGCAAAGCATTGCCATGAAAATCACCCAGAAGAAAGAAGATGGATCATTAACCTGAGGTATGTAGCAAAGTATAAGTCCGCCTAAAATATGCAGAATCCCATACAGTTTTTCTGCATCTAACCACTTATCAGCAATGATCCCGGTAAGAGCAGGCATTATGATTGAAGAGATGCCTAAAGTTGAAAATATAGCACCAAATTCAGCCCCGCTCCATTGTTTGGTTGCAAACCAATAATTTCCAACAGTTATTAACCAGGCTCCCCAGATAAAAAACTGAAGAAAACTCATTGCCAAAGCTGCTTCAAGTAATTGCTTTAGCTCTTCTGTTGATTTTTTTAAATAATCATTTACATCGGCTTCTACAAGATCGTCCATTTCTCCTCCTTCAGCTGCAGAGTTGATGGCCTCATCATCTAGAATAATTCCTGCCTGGGATAATATAAATTCGTATGTGTTAATAGGACAGTTAAAACGCACTGCTACCGCTATTGCATCCGATGTACGGGCATCTATCTCTACATTCTTTTCCCCGTTACCGCAGATTATCTTAGCGAAAAATATCCCTTCTACAAGATTATAAATAAGAACCTCACTTACATTTATGTCAAAACCTTCTGCAAAGCTTTTGAAAAGATCGTGGGTTAGCGGGCGGCTTGGAGTCATTTTTTCAAGTTCAATTGCAATTGCCTGAGCCTCAAAACCGCCAATAATGATAGGTAATCTGCGTTTACCTTTTGATTCTCCCAAAACAAGGGCATATGCACCTGTTTGTGTCTGACTATATGATAAACCTACGATCTCTAATTTGACTTTTTTCACTTGTAATGTTTTTTATTCCCAAACCCTTCGCTAAAAAAAGGTGCCTGAGCTGTTGCGATTCCTTAGTTATGATTCGCTTTAAAGTTTTTTACCGCTTCAACTAATTTAGGAACGATCTCAAATGCATCTCCTACAATTCCATAATCCGCGGATTTGAAAAAAGGCGCTTCTTTATCGGAATTAATAACAACAATTGTCTTGCTGCCATTAACTCCTGCTAAATGCTGAATCGCACCCGAAATTCCGATTGCTATATAAAGATTCGGACGGATCGCAACTCCTGTCTGGCCAACATGCTCGTGATGCGGACGCCAGTGCATATCTGCAACAGGGCGAGAGCAGGCAGTTGCTGCGCCAAGCTCTTTTGCAAGCTCTTCAACCATTGCCCAGTTTTCCGGACCTTTCATTCCACGGCCTGCAGATACTACAAGTTCTGCATCAGGTAAGTTCAATTCTGACGTTACTTTTTTCACTTCTTTAACTTTAACCGGAGAGTTGATTGAATCCAGATTTACCGCAAAATCAGAAACTTCAGCTGTCCCTTCTCCCAATGTTACAGGGAACGAGTTTGGTAATAAAGAAATAATCTTTTTTGCAGAGTGTATAGAATACATCGCGGTTGCTTTACCGGAAAATACATTCTTCTTAACTGTGAAAGAATCTCCGGAAATAACAGGATCTCCAACTGCTCCTGCAACAATCCCCGCTTTTAACTTCGCAGCTAATCTTGGTGCGATCTCTTTCCCTGTAAAATCACTTGAAAATATAATAACCGAAGCATTTTCCGCACTTGCAGCCTGTTCAATCGCTGCAGTAAGATATTGTCCGTTAAGATCAGATAATTTATCATTCTTTAATTTCAAAACCTTTTTTGCTCCTGCTTTTCCAAGGTCAGTAAGATCTGCATCGCCAATGATCACTGCTGTCACTGTGGTGTTCATCTGTGCTGCAATACGGCTACCGTAATTCACTGCCTCAAGTGAAGCTTTTTTTATTTTACCTTTTGCTATTTCTGTATATACTAGAACTGACATATATTAAAGTTTAAATATTTGGATTTAGATTATTAGATCGCTTTTGCTTCATTGTGTAAAAGATCGATCAATTGTTCCGGATGAGCAGCATCAATAAATTTACATTCTGTTCTTCCTTTTGCAAGTTCATAAGATGAAATACTTGTAAGCTTATCTGCAGCAACAGCAGGAACAACAGTCAAAGGTTTAGTACGGGCAGCCATGATTCCTCGCATATTCGGGATCCTTGCTTCAGCCATTCCTTTGTTGGCTGATAATACTAAAGGCAACGAACATTCAACCACTTCAGTTCCTCCGTCAATATCATGTTCGATAGTTGCTGTTGTTCCGGAAATATCAAGCTTGGTTGCCATTGAAATAAAAGGCATATTTAATAATTCCGCAAGCATTGCGCCTACCATTGATCCGTTATAATTAATGGTTTCTTTTCCTGCCAGGATCAGGTCGAATCCCTTGTCTTTCACGTAAGCAGATATTTGTTCCGCAACAGCAAAGGCGTCATTTGGTTCAGCATCGATACGAACTGCATCATCTGCTCCGATAGCAAGCCCTTTTCTGATAGTTGCTTCGCTTTCAGGTCCGCCAACGTGAACGATAGTCACATTTCCTCCTAAGGTTTCTTTTAACTCAAGTGCCCGCACCAATGCATACCACTCATCGTATGGATTGATCACAAACTGAACTCCTGCTGCGTTGAAAGCAGAGTTGTCAGAAGAAAAAGAGATTTTGGTTGTTGTGTCCGGAACATTGCTGATACAAACTAATATTTTCATATGTAAACGAAATTTAATATTTTTTTAAACGAAGCGCAAATTTAGTAATATATGCGGTATAAAAAAATCAATTTTGAGATGGATTTGAGGATATTTATTACATAATAAGCAGGTGTAAATTTGGTGTATTACCATAAAACAGCTACTTTTGAAAACTTAAGAGTAGATACTATCAAATTACTACCATTTTAGATACTACTTAATAAAATTACAACCTAATTATTACTGAATGGAATATAATACCTCGCTGCCTCAACTGATCATTCCTGAATACGGCAGAAACATACAAAAAATGCTTGATTTTGCAATCACAGTTACAGATCGTGAAGAGAGAAACAAAGTAGCTCGCGCAATAATTGATGTAATGGGACAATTGAATCCTCATTTACGTGATGTTACTGATTTTAAACATAAGTTGTGGGATCACCTTTTTATAATCTCCGATTTCAAACTTGACGTGGATTCTCCTTATCCTAAACCTACCCGCGAAACATTCCAGACAAAACCTGAATTGTTGAAATATCCTCACAAGGATATTCGCTACAAGCATTACGGTAAAACGGTGGAGCAGATCATTGCAAAAGCGAAGGAATATCCTGACGGAGAAGAAAAGAATGAATTAGTGAGCCAGATCGCGAATCTGATGAAACGTTCTTATTTGAACTGGAACCGCGATAGTGTGAACGATGAGGTGATCATCAAACAACTGGATGAATTATCCAAAGGCCAGCTAAAAGCGGATGCTTCGGTTTTAAAAAGCACTCAAACCTTTGTGCCGCGCAATAACAATGCGCGTGAGCAGCATAAAGATAAAAAGAAACATCAGGGTGGTGGCGGAAAACGCGATGGTGGCGGACACAAGCACCATAAGAGCAATAACAACAACCAGGGCGGATTTAAACGCAAGCCGTTTTAAATAATCACATGAATAGAAACACCCTTCAGAACTTCTGAAGGGTGTTTTTGCATTTAGAACTATTAACAATCATTGGTTCGTAAAATGAGTTCTACATACTTAAATACTTCCTGTTTTACCTCGTACTTCGTGTTAAGCAGTTAAGCCTAAATAAAATTAACTGTTAACCCTTTAACTAAACAAAAGATGAGTGTATTCGAAATCATTGGCGGGACAAAGCTGAAAGGCGAGATCATTCCGCAAGGCGCTAAAAATGAAGCATTACAAATTCTATGTGCGGTTTTGCTGACACCTGAAAAAGTGATTATTCAAAATATTCCGGATATAGTTGATGTAAACAAGCTCATTGATCTTTTGCGTGACCTTGGAGTAAAGATCGAGAAAACCGGACATGAAGAATATTCGTTTCAGGCAGATGATGTGAATGTTGATTATTTGAACTCTGAAGAGTTTAAGAAAAAAGGAGGAAGTCTGCGCGGTTCCATTATGATCGTAGGGCCATTGCTTTCCCGTTTTGGTAAAGGATATATTCCTCGTCCGGGTGGTGATAAAATAGGAAGGAGAAGACTTGACACTCATTTTATTGGTTTCCAGAACCTGGGTGCAAAGTTTATTTATGATGAGGGAAATGATTTCTATAAGGTTGAGGCAAGTAATCTGAAAGGATGTTACATGCTTCTTGATGAGGCATCAGTTACAGGAACTGCAAATATAATTATGGCTGCAGTCCTTGCAGAAGGCAGAACAACCATTTTTAATGCCGCCTGTGAACCTTACATTCAGCAGTTATGTAAAATGCTTAACAGCATGGGCGCGAAGATCACAGGGATTGGTTCTAATCTTCTATATATTGATGGTGTTGAAAAAATGAAGGGCTGCACACACCGGATGCTTCCTGATATGATCGAGATAGGAAGCTTTATCGGAATGGCTGCAATGACTCAGTCTGAAATAACCATCAAGGATGTTGCGTACGATCAGCTTGGAATTATTCCGAATACATTTCAGCGTTTAGGAATAAAGATGGAGCGCAGAGGTGATGATATTTTTATTCCAGCTCAGGATCATTACGAATTGGATACTTTTATTGATGGTTCAATTTTAACCATTGCAGATGCTATCTGGCCGGGTTTAACTCCCGACCTTTTAAGTATAATTCTCGTTGTAGCTACACAGGCAAAAGGTACTGTGCTCATCCATCAGAAAATGTTTGAAAGCCGTTTGTTTTTCGTAGATAAATTGATCGACATGGGCGCACAGATCATTCTCTGCGATCCTCATAGAGCAACAGTCATCGGGCTAAATCATGAACATCGCCTTAAAGGTATTTCTATGACATCACCTGATATTCGTGCCGGAGTTTCACTTTTGATTGCTGCTCTTTCAGCAAATGGGAAAAGTACAATCCATAATATAGAACAGATAGACAGGGGTTATCAGAACATAGATGTTCGTCTTCAGAAACTTGGCGCACAAATTGTTAGGAAGTAGCCGAAAAAATGTAAATTTGTAAAATCATGAAAAAAATCAATATCCTTTTGATCCTTGCAGCAACTTCTGTTCTTGCATATGGGTTTATCTCAAAGAATAATAAAGTTGAAGCGCAATCAGGTGCTGTTGAAGGTCTGAATGTTGGAAACATTGCTCCTGATCTTAAATTCATGAGTCCACAGGGAAAAGAGATTGCATTATCATCTTTAAAAGGAAAAATAGTTCTGATTGATTTTTGGGCATCCTGGTGCGGGCCTTGCAGAAGAGAGAACCCTAATGTTGTTGCAACTTATAATAAGTTTAAGGACACAAAATTCAATAAAAAAGCCAAAGGATTTACTGTTTACAGTGTATCTCTCGACAATAATAAAGATGCGTGGATCAATGCAATTGCTAAAGATGGTTTGGTCTGGGAAAATCACGTAAGTGATCTTGGTGGTTGGCAATCCAAAGGCGCTGCTATCTATAAAGTTACAGGGATCCCTGCCGGTTTTTTAATTGATGAGAATGGTGTAATAGTCGCTAAAGGAAACGATTTGAGAGGAACGGGCTTAGAAGATCAGCTAAGTAAGCTCGATAAGTCTGCAGTCAAATAAAATATTGAAATAATAAGAGTAAAGACAGAATTCATATGGGTTCTGTCTTTTTGTTTTAAGACAATTATTTTTGTTTAGCTTTGAAGAACCACAACAGTCAAAATGTTAAAATGAAAAAAATAATTACACTGATTTTTTTATTATCCTCCTTTATTTCTTTTTCACAAAAGAGACCATTAACACTTCATATTGGTTGTTATGCCAATGGTGATACTCTCACGATTGATGGGATCAAGCATACTAACGCAGTTACACTTTCAGGTGATGGAGCAGAAAAAAACAGTTTAAAAGAATGGAATATGTATGTTACTTTTAAGAATAATAAAACCAAGATTCTTAAACATAATCCTAAAACCCTGAATATTCTTTCAAGACAAATGAAAGATTTGATGCTTGGTAAATTTAAAATAATCACACGCGTTGTCATTAAAGATATTCTGGTGGAAAGTGAAGGTGTTCCAAAGAGACTTGATTCTGTTGTGTTTTACCTGGATGATAAAGCATTTAAAAAGTGTGATGAAAAAACTGCCAAGGCAAAAGACGATCTTATGCTGAAATTTTCATGCTTTAAAAGCGGAGATATTGCTACCGTAAAGGACCTCCTTCATTATCCTACTTTTTCAATTATCAACTTTAATCCTAAGGTTAATGTTAGAATCATCTCATACACTTTTGTAGTTCCTAAAATGGATGTGAGAAGAAATCCGAAGGGCTTGCAGGGAATAGAAAATACCGGGATAGAATTGAATCCCGAGAGTTTTGAAATGGCTAAGAAGCTGATGCCTGGTGAAGAATTCAGGATAGAGAATATAAAAGTAGAATTCAGTAATACAAAAACTAAAACAAAAGAAGAAGTCATTGTAGCCCCAATTAGTATACAGATTGGAAGAAAAAGTTCCGAATCTTGCGGAGAAGCCGGTTCTGATACCCTTTTTGTTCTTGAATATGCCGGAAAGCTGTTAACAGGTAAGGACAGAAACAAACCGCTGGTTGGTGAGAAAGTAATGCTGAAAGACCGAAGGGATTCAGTGGTTCAAATCACAGTAACTAATAGCTATGGAGATTTTACATTCAGAAATCTGAAAGCGGACGAATCATATAAGATCAGCGTAATGGCATCTGATAATCCAAATCTCAAAGATGGAATCCTATATTTGGCAAAAGTAGACGGAACAATTGTAAAAAGCTTTGAAAAGAAGGGGAATAATTTTGTGTATTCTATTTTACCTTCGGAATTATTTCAACTTGCAAAAATTGATGAAGAAGATACCGAGTTAAGAATTAGAAATTTCGGAGCTTCTTCCCAAACTGAGCTGGTGGTTGTAGAAGATATTTACTATGCTCCGAATTCATACGAGATCAACGATCTTTCAATCGCCCAGCTCGATAAGATAATAAGTTCAATGAAGCAGAATCCTGTGTTGAAGCTCTCAATAATGAGTCATACGGATGCTAATGGAGATGATACCTATAATATGTCACTTTCAGAGAAGCGTGCCAAAAAAGTAATGGAATACCTAGTTGTTAAAGGTATTCCTCAGCAGCGTATAAAAGCGAAAGGCTTTGGAGAAAGTCAGATCAAGAACCGTTGTAAGAACGGGGTTGATTGTTCGGAACTGGAGCATGAATTGAACCGGAGGACCGAGTTTAAATTCACCAAATAATCCAATCATACTTATTGTTAAGGCGGTATTCATCTGAATTCCGCCTTTTTTATTGGGTTTTTCCATCATACAAACCTGTATGTCAAATTGTCTTATTATCTTTGTTGGCAGGCATTTTGAATAAAAGCCGCGGTGTCGAAAAAAGAATGAAAAACATAAAAAATATATTTAAAAAGATGAGCACACAGGAGAACGAAACAGTGAACGATCAGAACGAGCAAAATCCTCAGGAAGAAACAAAAGTTAATGATGCGGATCCAAAAGATGAAAAAATTGCAGAACTGGAGTCCAAAGTAAACGAGTTAAATGATAAATATCTTCGTTTGTATTCTGAATTTGATAATTTCAGAAAGCGCACAGCAAAAGAAAAGACAGATCTGATCCAGGCAGGGGGAGAAGATGTTTTTAAGAGCATTTTGCCTGTTATTGATGATTTCGAAAGAGCGATCAAATCAAATTCTGAGATCTCTGATGTAAATGCGGTGAATGATAAAGGGCTTGAACAGATGAAAACAGTGGGAGAACCTTTTGATGCAGACATTCACGAAGCAATTACAAATATACCTGCTCCGACAGAGGACCTGAAAGGGAAAGTCGTTGAAGAGCTGGAAAAAGGATATACGCTTAACGGGAAAATAATCCGTTTTGCAAAAGTTGTCATAGGGCAGTAATTAGAATTTTAGAATAAGAATTTTTGATTTGGAGAATAAAGAAATTCAAATAAAATTGAACGGAATGTAATTCACAAATCTCCAATTCAATAAATCAATAATTGTTAAGATGAGTAAGAGAGATTATTACGAAATATTAGAGGTTTCAAAAAATGCGAGTGCTGATGAGATCAAAAAAGCATATCGCAAGATGGCTATTAAGCATCACCCGGATAAGAATCCCGGAGATAAAGCAGCTGAAGAGAAATTCAAGGAAGCTGCTGAAGCCTATGAAATATTAAGTAATCCTGAGAAGAAACAGCGTTACGATCAATACGGCCATGCAGGTGTTGGCGGAAACAGCGGTTTCGGTGGCGGTGGCGGTTTCGGTGGAATGAATATGGATGACATATTCAGTCAGTTCGGAGATGTATTCGGAGGACATTTCGGGGGTGGATTTGGTGGAGGCGGAAGAGGCGGAAGACGTGTAAACCGCGGATCAAATCTTCGTGTAAAAGTGAAACTTGATCTTGAAGAAATTGCACATGGAGTCGAGAAGAAGATCAAGGTGAATAAATTCGTTGCCTGTAAGCCATGCAGCGGATCAGGTGCTCAGAATGGTTCTGCAAAGAATACTTGTTCTACTTGCCGTGGTACCGGTCAGATCACCCGCATGACTCAAACAATACTTGGTGCAATGCAGACTTCAAGTACTTGTCCGTCTTGTGGAGGTGAAGGACAAACAATCACAGATAAGTGTAAATCATGTCACGGAGAAGGTGTTGTTCGCGAAGAAGAAGTGATCAATATTAACATTCCTGCAGGTGTTGCGGAAGGAATGCAGCTCTCTGTTGCAGGTAGAGGAAACATGGGTGCACGCGGAGGTGTTCCGGGAGATCTTATTGTTGTGATAGAAGAAACTGAACATGAATTGCTGAAGCGTGATGGAATGAATCTCTATTATGATCATTATATCAGTATTGCTGATGCAGCATTAGGTACTCAGATAGAAGTACCGACTATTGATGGAAAAGCCAAAGTAAAGATAGAACCGGGAACACAAAGCGGAAAAGTTCTTCGCTTAAAAGCAAAAGGTTTACCTGATGTGAATAGTTATTCTCGCGGAGATATTCTGGTAAACATTAATGTGTGGACACCTCAGAATCTTACAAAAGAAGAAAAGAAAATTCTTGAAGACCTCAGGACTGCGGAAAATTTTAAACCGCATCCAAGCAGAAAGGATAAAGGTTTTTTTGAAAGAATGAAAGAGTATTTTGAATAGGTCATTAGCGGGTATTAAGATATTTCTTAATGCCCGTTTTAACATAAATGCAAATGTATATTAGATCAGTTATTATCTTCGCACTGCTGAGCATTTGCAATTTTTTGGCTGCGCAGGATACAGTAAAAGTAAGGCGGCCTGATGATGATCGTTTCTGCACACTTATTATTTGCATAAGGGGGCAGTGTTTTGCAGATAGTTTACCTGATATTAAAATAAGAAAAGATCAAAAGCTGGAGCTTCGTATCAATGATAAATGCAACGCGAAAAAACGATCTGATGTTTTTGTAAATTCATTTGAAGTTTCTGCTGTGATTGAGAGTAAAACATTGACTTCTGTAGCACAAAGTTCTTTTTTTACAGAACCTCAGATGAAGATACTTAGATCTTTAAAACCGGGTGAATCATTCAGTATTAATAATGTTACTGTTCACGCGCCTGACGCATTCAGGAAAATAGAGAATATCAAAATAATCATTAAATAATTATACTGTATGCAGCATATCTTATCCGCTCATAACATTGTTAAACGCTATGCTAATCATTTGCTTGGTCCAAACGGTGCCGGAAAAACATCTTTGATTCGGATCATCAATCAGATCACCGGTCCAGATTCCGGGAATGTTCTTTTTGAAGGACAAAAGCTTTCTCCGAAGCATGTGGAGAATATTGGGTATTTACCGGAAGAGAGGGGGCTTTATAAAAAAATGGAGGTCGGTGAGCAGGCATTATATCTTGCTCAGTTAAAGGGTATGCCTTATGCAGAAGCCAAGAGAAAACTAAAGATTTGGTTCGAGAAGTTTGAAATGGATGCCTGGTGGAATAAGAAGGTTGAGGAATTGTCCAAAGGTATGCAGCAAAAAGTTCAGTTCATTGTTACAGTGCTTCACGAACCTAAATTACTTATTCTGGATGAGCCTTTCAGTGGCTTCGATCCTATCAATGCAAATCTTATCAAAAATGAGATCTTAAAGTTAAAATCTCAGGGGTCTACAATATTATTCTCTACTCATAACATGGGATCGGTTGAAGAGTTGTGTGATAATATCGCTCTGATCAACAAATCAAAAAAGATCCTTGATGGTTCAGTTAAAGATATCCGAAAACAATATAAATCCAATACTTACGAATTTGAGTTTACCGGTAATATGATGAGTTTCACGAATTCTTTGTGGACTTTCGGAAAGCTTGGTGAGCATAAGCTTGATGGAGAAAACGGTAAGGCGCAGGTAAGCTTAACACCCGGGAGTACAGCAAATCAACTTCTGGAATCTGTTCTTAAAGTAGTTGAGATCCATTCATTCAAAGAAATTATTCCAAGCATGAATGATATTTTTATTTCAAAAGTAAATGCTGAACACCCTTTGGGCACTCAAAGTAATTTTACAGAGTAAAGAGTCTGAGTGACTTAAAAAAAACATAACACATCATTATTATCATATATGAATAAGGTTCTCCTAATAATCAAACGTGAATATCTTTCAAGAGTAAAGAAAAAGTCATTCATTTTAATGACAATATTCGGTCCGGTATTAATGGCCGGTATTATGATCGTTCCGATCTGGATGGCAATGCAGAAAACTGAAAAGCAGAAGATCGAGGTTATAGATGAGAGCTTTTTATTTCGTGATCTGATTCCTGAAAAGGATATAGTTCATTTTGATTATCCACCTGTTGAAATTGAAGATGCACGCGCAGGATTTTATGATACGGATTACGATGCGATATTATACATCCCTAAAAATGTGTTGAATGGAGGACAGGAAGGCATTAATTTATTCTACAAAAAACAATTGAGTAATTCTGTACAGCAGCATATTCAAAGCAGTATCAGCAAAATGCTTTACGAAGTAATGCTTGCAAAAAACAAAGTCGATCTCAATGTTATTAAGGATGCAAAAGATAAAGCAACTTTTACTTTAACAACTATTCAGATAGATGAAGCGGGAAATGACAAGGAAACAAACACAGCTATTAATGTAGGGATAGGATTTGCATGTGCTATTGTAATTTATCTTCTTATTTTCCTTTACGGAGCGCAGGTTATGCGCGGGGTGATGGAAGAGAAGACCAGCAGAATTGTTGAGGTGATCTTATCATCAGTTAAACCATTTCAGCTTATGATGGGTAAGATCATAGGTGTTGCCTTGGTTGGCTTAACTCAGTTTATTCTATGGGTCATTCTTACTACTTCAATATATTCAGTTGCTGCCGCTACTGTACTGAAAGGAATGGATATGAAACAAGTTCAGCAAAAAGAGCAGGTTATAAAAATAGGAGCAGACCTCGATGTACAGGCGATGGGAAAGATTGAAAACAATGCCGCGATCGATCTTTGGAGTAAATTTCAGCAGGTTAATATGCTGGAGATCTTTATTTGTTTCATGTTATATTTTCTTGCAGGATATTTATTATACAGTGCATTGTTTGCAGCTATTGGCTCAGCTGTGGACAGTGAAGCCGAAACAAATCAATTTATGCTTCCGATCACCATACCGCTTGTTTTTTCTTTCGCGATAGCACAGATAGTAACTCAGGATCCTAATGGAAGTATTGCTTTCTGGTTCTCAATGATACCATTGACCTCTCCTGTGGTTATGATGGTTAGATTGCCTTTCGGAGTTCCAATGTGGGAGGTACTTCTTTCCATGAGTCTGCTTGTTATTGGATTTATATTTACAACCTGGCTTGCGGCCAAAATATATCGCACCGGCATTCTCATGTACGGTAAAAAGGTGAGTTGGAAAGAGTTAGGAAAATGGCTCTTTTATAAGGGATAATTATTTTTCAAATTGTGATTATTATTAGTATGTTATATTTATATTTAACAGATAACAAATTAATATTGAGAGCGGTTTATGAGGATTGCGATAATAGATCTTGGGACAAATACATTCAATATTCTTATTGTTGAGATAGCCGCGGGTAAATACCAGACCTTATACCAGACCAAACTGGCAGTTAAATTAGGTGAAGGCGGAATTAATAGAGATCTAATACAACCAATTCCTTTCCAAAGAGGTATTGATGCCTTAAAAGAATATCAGAGAATCATTAATGAGCATAGTGTTGAGAAAGTATATGCTTTCGCAACTTCAGCAGTGCGTGACGCGAGTAATGGAAAAGAATTCGTAAAAAAAATAAAAGAAGAGACCGGTTATGAAGTGCAGGTGATCGATGGGGATCAGGAAGCGGAATATATTTATCATGGTGTTTGTGAAGCTGTGAAAATGTCGGAGGAGAAGTTTCTCATAATTGATATCGGTGGCGGAAGTATCGAGTTTATTATTGGTAATAAGGATAAGATCTTTTGGAAGAAAAGCTTCCCCGTTGGTGCTGCCCGGCTTATTGAACGTTTTAAACCTTCGGATCCCATAACTGATAAACAGATAATTGAGATCAGAGATTATTTAAGGTCAGAATTATTGCCCTTAGTTGACGCTATTAAAGAGTATCATGTCACTGAACTTATCGGTTCATCGGGATCTTTTGATTCACTTGCAGAAATGATCTCTCACCGTTTTTATACTCCTGAAATTTTAGACAACGTAACTGAATACACTTTTGATTTTAAGGATTTTGCAGTTATTTTCAACGATGTCATAAAGTCCACACGTAAAGAGAGGCTTAGAATGAAAGGTCTTATTGAAATGCGCGTTGACATGATCGTTGTTTCTATGATAATCGTCCAATATGTCCTTTGGGCATTTGATATTAAGAAGGTGCGATTATCAACATATGCTTTGAAAGAGGGTGTTTTAAGAAAACTGCTTAAAAAAGACTCTTTTTAAAAAATTGGGTTATATTTGGTTAGTCTTAAAAACATATTATATGAAAACTACTTATAAATTTAGTGTTCTGGCTAGCCTTATATTTCTTCTTGCTATAGCCGGCTGCAGAAAGAAAATTGAACTGGAGAAGGAAGTTGCCACTAAGCCTGCTCATTGCTACAATTCCATTATGGATGAGGATGAGACTGTGGTAGATATGGGTGGAAGCTGTGGTACGGAAGGAGTACAGGCTTTAGAAAGCAATTGTGGTGTGGGAGATACTACAGTAACAATTGACGCAGTAAATAAAGCAATCACAAGTTGCACAAAAACAGTAAATGGCTCAGGGGAGTATGTTTTTTCCATAACTTATGCAGGAGGAGGTACTTTAACAGTTACTACCAGAAATGATGTGCGTTACAATTATGACCTGAGCATGGTGCCATGGACACCGGATGATGATGAATGTAAAGTTTATATTGGAGCACCTTATTACACTTCAATTACAACCGGTCAGACCCAGGTTAAATTCAATGGAATTGACTATGCGATAAGTATATGTAATGGTGCGATCTATTATGGTTTCGGCAGCACTGCATCAATTAAATTATTTACTACCGTTAATTAAAACAAATCGCTATGAAAAAGCTTTTACTATTTTCCGGTCTTGTCATTTTATTTAATGCGAAATCTTTTTCTCAGGTTGAGGTTAACTTAACGGAAGAAAATACAAATCCTGATTTTGTGGAAGGACATATTCCAATAATAACTGTTGGGTTAAGTTCCATTTCCACTTTTAGTGCAGATTTTGGCGCCAAATTAAAACTTAATCGGTTTTATTTTGATATGACTGGTCAGATAACCTACTTAAACTATTATAATGAGAGTGAAGAAGTAGATGGTAATTCTATTTACAAATACAAAATGCCTAAAGAGTTTTCAGCGACTTTTGGTGTAATGGTTATTCAAAAAGAAATTGATACAAAGATAAGTTTTCATTTGAAGTCTGCCGGAAGAACAGATTATTATACAAAAGTTCCTACGAAAAAAACCGGTTTTATGATGGTTGATCTGGGGTTCAGGAATGGGTTTAAAGTGGTAGGTGGCGAAAATAGGGAGCTGGTTATAGAAAATGCAACTCCAGAAGGGTTTTTCGCTCCGGAAGCTGGTAACATAAGAACAATGATGGATTATCAGATCTTAGAAGTGGGTATTTCCGGTGGTTTTACAGGAGCTTATAAAGCTGATATTAAAGATTTCGGTATACGCAAAACTAGCATGTTTAACAGAGTTTACTTACATGTGCTTTTGTTGATGAATTCTTCGGTAGATGACATTTATTACAAACGTACCACAGGGAATAATCAGGAGGTAACTGTTTACAATCAATATCATCTGAATAATACACCCCGAGCAAAAATGGGTTTCAGTGTTGGTATTAATATAAATAATATTGATCGTTTTGGTTGGAATACTGGTGTAGAAGGTGCTTACGTACCAGGCTTAAATGGAAGTATCGGAAGTAATTTTGTTTTGTCGCTTAAGTCCTCGTTATCATTAGCTAAATTATTTCATTAGGATAAATTACTATCACTTTAAAAGCTCCTAATGGAGCTTTTTTTATTTAATTTTAGTTTAAAATTATTATAAGAAAATGGCAAAAATATTAATCATAGATGATGAGAAAAGTATCCGCAAAACATTACGCGAGATCCTGGAATACGAAAAATATCAGGTTGATGAGGCTGCCGATGGAGTTGAAGGATTAGGTATGATCCAGAAAGATAAATACAGTATCATTCTTTGTGATATTAAAATGCCGAAAATGGACGGTATAGAAGTACTCGATAAGATCATGGCCATGGGGATTGATACACCTGTTGTAATGGTATCAGGGCATGGGAATATTGAAACTGCTGTTGAAGCTGTTAAAAAAGGAGCTTTTGATTTTATTGCAAAGCCTCTTGATCTGAACCGTTTGCTTGTTACTATTCGAAACGCAATGGATAAATCTACCCTCGTAACTGAAACAAAAGTTCTGAAGAAAAAGGTTAGTAAAACTTTTGATATGATAGGAGAGTCTAAGGCGATCGGACAAATAAAAGAGATGATTGAGCGCGTTGCGCCCACTGATGCTCGTGTACTTATAACCGGTGGAAATGGAAGCGGTAAGGAACTTGTTGCAAGATGGCTTCATGAGAAAAGTAACCGCTCGGGAGCACCGTTAATAGAGGTCAATTGTGCTGCAATACCAAGTGAACTTATAGAAAGTGAACTATTCGGTCACGAAAAAGGGGCCTTCACTTCCGCGATCAATCAACGAAAAGGAAAGTTCGAACAGGCAGAAGGTGGTACATTGTTCATGGATGAGATCGGTGATATGAGTCTTTCTGCACAAGCTAAGGTGCTGCGGGCTTTACAGGAAAACAAGATCACAAGAGTAGGAGGAGAAAAAGAAATAAAAGTAAATGTGCGTGTTGTAGCTGCTACCAATAAAGATCTTCAGAAGGAGATCGCTGCAGGAAATTTCCGCGAGGATCTGTATCATCGTTTAAGTGTGATACTTATCCATGTTCCATCTTTAAATGAACGCAAGGAAGATATTCCTTTGCTTGCGGAACACTTCCTTAAAATGATATGTGAAGATCACGGAATGCCGCAAAAAACATTTAGTAAAGATGCGATCAAAGAATTGCAAAAAATAAACTGGACCGGAAATATCCGTGAGTTCCGGAATGTGGTGGAAAGATTAATTATTCTTTGTGATAAAACTATTACAGATAAGGATGTAATTGCTTATGCCAGGCCTTTGAAGGGGTAAGTGTTACAAAGAAGTATTAATAAGCATTCCGCTTTCCATTAATTTTAAAAGGTGCGGTTCATAAACAACATTTTCTATCAGCTTGATATGTCCGGTATGGTGACAATCAGTTCCTAAGAGAGAGATCATGTTATTGTCGATAAGCCTTTCAGCTATTTTTTTAGTTCCTAAGGAATAATATCCTGTAAGTGAATTAATATTCAGCTGAAGTAACACGCCTTTATCTATAAAAGATTCATACTTCCCGAATTCCGTATGCCAGAAATTATATCTTTCAGGATGTGCTAATACGGGTTTGTAACCGAGAGTCTGCATCTTGAAAATAATGTGATACAGGTTGTCAGGTGGATTCATGTAAGATACTTCAAACAGCAGGTGATTGTTTCCAAAAGTTAAAAGTTTTTCTTCATCAAGTTTGCGTTCAAAATCGAAATCGAGATAATATTCGGCAGCTGCAGAAATATCAACAGGGATATTATTTTCTTTAAGCGCTTGTTTAACCGGTTCTAATCCTCCAAGTATAGTTTCAGGAGTGTTGCGGTAGGCATCACCCATAATGTGGGGAGTAGTTATGATCTTTTTATAGCCAAGCTGGTATAATTTGCTGATCATGTCTATGCTGTCATCAAGACTTTTCGAGCCATCGTCAATATTTGGAACAAGGTGCGAATGTATATCGCAGCCGAGTAGAGAAAGATCTACGGGAGTCTTTAAGCGCTTGTTCTTTCTGAATATATTGAAGATCCCCATTGCTTATTCTTAATTGCTTATTGCCTATTGAAAAATTGCCTATTGTAATGAGAATTGCTTCGGGCGAAAAGCCCTCGCAATGACGTTCCAAAAATTGCCTACTGTTTCATTGCCTACTGCTAATTGCCTATTGACTTGAACCAGTCCAGTGTTAGTTTTAAGCCATCACCGATCTTATATTTAGGATCGTAGCCAAGAAGGTTTTTTGCTTTTGTAATATCTGCGAGAGAATCGCGGATATCGCCTGAACGTTCAGCACGATATGTCTGTTGCACTTTACTTCCTGTAAGGTCTTTAAGTATTTCAATAAGGTCATTAAGTGAAACACGTTCTCCCACAGCAATGTTAAATATCATTCCTTCAGGTTTTAATTTTTCTGCAAGCATCGCTTTTATGTTTGCCTGAACTGCATTTGCGACAAAAGTGAAGTCACGTGTTTGTTCTCCATCACCATTTATGGCCGGAGCTTCGTTATTCAGTAAAGCATTAATGAATAATGGAATTGCAGCTGCATACTCGCCTTTGGGATTTTGACGTGGACCAAAAATGTTGAAATAGCGTAGTCCGACAATTTCCATATTATATGTTTTGGAAAAGATCTCACCGTATAATTCATTGGTCATTTTAGATACAGCGTAAGGAGAAAGCTGTTTGCCGATCTGCTCTTCTACCTTGGGAAGTATTTTACTATCTCCATAAACAGAGGATGAGCTTGCATAAACAATTCGCTTAACTTTTGCATCGCGTGCGGCTATAAGCACATTCAAAAAACCTGTTGCGTTAACATTATGTGTTGCAATAGGATCTTTTATTGAACGAGGAACGGATCCTAATGCTGCCTGGTGGAACACATAATCAATTCCCTCGCATGCTTTATGGCAGTCATTAAGGTTACAGATGTCTCCTTTTATGAACTGAAAATTCTTACGAGAAGAATAAGGTTCAAGGTTAACTTCAAAACCTGTAGATAAATTATCAAGCACTACAACTTTGCCTGCCTGATGCTTAAACAGATACTCAACAATATTCGAACCGATAAAACCTGCACCTCCGGTAACAAGGAATTTTTTATCTGAGATATCAGAATTATGAAAAGGAGTGGAATACATAGTTAAAGTGTTAAAGGTAAAAGTTAAGACAAAAATTACCGCTTAACATATTGTTCTTCATAGTATTTCTTATAATCGCCTGAAGTAACATTCTGTAGCCAGTCTTCATTTGAAAGATACCAGTCTACAGTTCTTTCAAGACCTTCTTCAAATTGCAGGGAAGGAGTCCATCCAAGGTTATTCTGAAGCTTAGATGAATCGATCGCATAGCGAAGATCATGTCCGGCACGATCTTTCACAAAGGTGATCAGCTTTGCGGATTCTCCTTCTTTACGACCGAGTTTCTTATCCATTATTTTGCAAAGCAGGTTGATGACATCAATGTTTTTCCATTCATTGTGTCCGCCAATGTTGTAAGTGTCACCGCTTTTTGAATTATGGAAAACGATATCTATTGCTTTGGCATGATCCTCTACGAACAGCCAATCACGAATGTTTTCGCCTTTTCCATATACAGGAACAGGTTTGTTGCTTTTTATATTATGTATTGCCAGCGGAATTAATTTTTCAGGAAAGTGATGGCTTCCATAATTGTTTGAACAGTTAGAAATAACAATATCCAAACCATATGTATCATGATACGCTCTTACGAAATGATCGGACGAAGCTTTGGAGGCTGAATATGGGCTATGCGGGTCATATTTGGTTTCTTCCGTAAACATCCCGGTATCACCTAAAGCGCCATAAACTTCATCTGTTGAGACATGATAAAAGCGCCTGGTTGATAAGCTATCTTTCCACTCACTCTTGGCCGCATTTAAAAGATTTACTGTTCCGATTACATTCGTCATTACGAATTCCAGAGGGTTGGAAATGCTTCTGTCAACATGGCTTTCAGCTGCAAGATGTATTACTGCATCAAATTTATGTTCTGAAAATAATTCAGTTATAAATGCAGCATCAGTGATATCGCCTTTTACAAAAGTGTAATTGGATTTACCTTCAACATCTTTCAGGTTCAAAAGGTTTCCTGCATAAGTAAGCTTATCCAGATTTACGACAGAATAGTCAGGATATTTATTTACGAATAAACGAACAACATGAGATCCTATGAATCCTGCACCACCTGTAATAAGTATCTTTTTTTTTGTCATTGATTATATGTTTTTAAATACACGGTCCCGATAGCTACCGGGATGTAAATTCGTTGTCACCCTGAGCTTGTCGAAGGGCGTTCTTCGTATTTATAAGCTCCAGTAAGTTAAATTCTTGATTTTGTCTTTAAGTATTCCTTTAATATCAACCAGTATTCCACCCTCTGATAAAATTGATTTGTAATAACTCTCATCAAGAGATAAATATTCCTTATGATTAACCGCTACAACAACTGCATCATAACCTTTTCCAATAGTTTCAGTTAATCCAAAGCCATACTCATGTTTTAATTCTTCTGATTCTGCAAGAGGATCAACGATATCAACCTGTACACCAAAAGATTTGAATTCTTTAATAACATCGGCCACTTTTGAGTTACGGATATCGCTAACATTTTCTTTAAATGTTGCACCCATCACTAATACTCTGGATTCAGTTAAATTCTTTTTTGCTGCGATGATTTTCTTTACTGTTTGTTTCGCAACATAAAAACCCATCGAGTCATTGACATACCGCCCGGAATTTATTACACGTGCATGGTATCCTAATTCTTCGGCTTTATAAGTAAGATAATAAGGGTCGACTCCTATGCAATGTCCGCCAACAAGTCCCGGAGAAAATTTCAGGAAATTCCATTTTGTTCCGGCTGCTTCCAGTACATCATAAGTATTGATCCCAATTCTACTGAATATGATTGAAAGCTCATTCATCAAAGCAATGTTTACATCTCTTTGTGTGTTCTCAATGATCTTGGCAGCTTCAGCAACTTTAATAGATGAAGCCTTGTGAACCCCTGGCTCAACAATTATCTTATACGTTTCAGCGATAACTTCAAGTGACTCTTCATCACATCCGGAAACAACTTTTAATATTTTAGTGATTGTATGTTCTTTATCACCCGGATTTATTCTTTCCGGAGAATAGCCGACTTTGAAATCAGTTTTGAATTTTAATCCTGAAATCTCTTCAAGAACAGGAATGCAGTCATCTTCAGTACAACCTGGATAAACAGTGGATTCATAAACAACATAATCTCCTTTTTTTAATGCTTTACCAACAGAACGGGAAGCTCCGAGAAGAGGCTTAAGATCAGGAAGATTATGTTCATCAATTGGAGTAGGTACTGCAATGATGAAAAAATTAGCCTGCTTCAGGACATCTATAGAAGCTGTGAATTCAATGTCGCAGCTTTCGAAGTCTTTCTTTTCAAGCTCCTGTGAAGGGTCGATATTATTCTGCATCATCTTAACCCGTTCTTCATTAATATCGAAACCGATCACCTTTACTTTTTTTGCAAAAGCTAAAGCAATTGGCAAACCAACATATCCCAGACCGATGACCGCGATCTTGGCTTCTTTGTTTTTGATTTTATTTATCATATGTTATTATTTTTACCACTAAGGCACTAAGAATACTTAGGACTTAGATTCGTAATATTCGTTTTTATTCGTTATTCGTAACCTAGCTTTTTCTATCAGACTTTCTTAAGGCATATATCCGTTCAATAATATCAACCACTTTTAGGCCTTCCATCGCATTGGTTGTTATGGTTGTTCTGCCTTTCAGCGTATCAATAACATTTGCAATTATCTGAGGATGATTATTTGCAGATCCTTTATATGCTCCATAATCATTGGCCTCATTAGTTTCTGCAAGAACTGGAAGTTGATAATCTTTTATATTACAATGTTCAACCTGATCCATATACTGGCCACCAACCTTAACGCTTCCTTTACTTCCTATAATCGTAATACTGCTTTCAAGATTGGAGTTCCAGACTGAGGTTGAATAATTTATACTTCCCATTCCTCCGTTTACGAAATCGAAATTCACAAAACCGCTGTCTTCAAATTCGGTTAATTCAGCATGGTTAAAATCGTTGAATTTAGCCTGAATGTTTTTTATGTCACCAAAGATCCAGTAAACCAGATCTATCCAATGGGAGAATTGAGTGAACAATGTACCTCCGTCAAGTTCCTGTGTTCCCTTCCAGCCCCCTTTTTTGTAATAACGTTTATCACGATTCCAATAACAATTGAGCTGAACCATATAAACATCACCTATGATCTTTTCTTCAACAATTTTTTTAAGCCAAACAGAAGGTGGAGAATATCTGTTCTGCATCACACAAAATACTGTTTTATGATTTTGCAGCGCTTTATAAACCATTGTTTCGCAATCAATCTTACTTAAAGCCATCGGTTTTTCACAAACAACATTTTTTCCTGCTTCCAATGCAATTAATGAATGCTTAGCATGCAAACCATTTGGACTGCATACATTCACAACTTCAATTTCAGGATGTGCGGAAAGCATTTCTTCAACAGTTGAATAAAAAGATTCTTTCAATTCTGAAATTCCAAGTTGTTCTTTGGGTAAAGGATCACATACTGCAATCAATTCGGCTTCCGGATTTCTTCTGACCATCTCCGCATGACGTTTTCCAATATGGCCTTGTCCGATTACTGCGAATTTTATTTTCATTTATTTATTTGTTGATTATTTAAATAGTTATTAAGGACAGCCAGATTAACTTATTTAACTACTCTACTTACTTTACCATTTTCAAGTTTGTACTTGTCTTTGCTTTCGAAGCACTCAGCATTTCCGTTATTATCAAATTTCAGTCTATGACCATATTCACTGATCCAACCCATTTGTTTAGCTGGGTTTCCAACCCATAAAGAATATGGAGGAACATTTTTTGTAACTACTGCACCAGCCCCGATAAAAGCATATTCACCAATATCATGTCCGCATACAATTGTAGCATTAGCACCTATTGAAGCCCCTTTTCCAACATGAGTCTTAGCGTATTCATTTTTTCTGTTTATTGCACTTCGTGGATTAATAACATTAGTGAAAACCATCGATGGTCCTAAAAAAACATCATCATCGCAAATAACTCCAGTATAGATAGAAACGTTATTCTGGACTTTAACATTTTTCCCTAAAACAACTTCAGGAGAGATAACAACGTTTTGTCCGATGTTGCAGTTTTCCCCAAGTATGCAATTTGGCATAATATGAGAAAAATGCCAGATTTTGGTCCCTTTTCCAATATTACAGCCCTCGTCAATTATTGCCGTTGGGTGAGAAAAATATTCTTGCATTGTTGGAGTACTCTGTAAATATTATCTGTTGATATTAAATGTTCCCGTAAAATTCCTGATCGTTCCCTCAGTTATGATTACACCAGAGACCTCTGAATCCGGAGAACCTGAGTAACACCATTTCGTAAATTCATTTAATGTATTTTCTTCTCCTTCGGTTTCAATGTAAACTGTTCCGTCCGGCTCATTCTGCACAAAGCCGGTCAATCCGAGTTCTGCTGCTTTTTTTTGAGTGTACACGCGAAAAAAAACGCCCTGCACTTTCCCGGAAACTTTAATATTTAAATGCTTAACCAAAGTTGCGATGCTCTGTTTTGTTCAATTCTTCTTTTGAAAGATTTTTGAAATATTCATAGGTTATTTTCAATCCTTCCTGTCTGCTTACCTTTGGTTCCCAACCAAGAATTTCTCTTGCCTTTGTAATATCCGGTTTTCTTTGTTTAGGATCATCCTGAGGCAAAGGCTTGGAGATCAGCTTTTGTTTTGTTCCTGTAAGTTTGATGATCTCTTCGCCAAATTCTTTTATTGTGATCTCACTTGGATTTCCAATATTCATTGGTTGAACGTAGTCGCTCATTAGGAGACGGTAAATTCCTTCAACAAGATCATCAACATAACAGAACGAACGTGTTTGCGATCCGTCACCGAACATTGTAAGGTCTTCTCCTCTTAATGCTTGTCCAATGAAAGCAGGGAGTACGCGTCCGTCATTAAGTCGCATGCGTGGACCATAAGTGTTGAAAATACGAATGATCCTTGTTTCAACACCGTGATAGGTATGATATGCCATTGTGATTGCTTCCATGAATCGTTTTGCTTCATCATAAACCCCGCGCGGCCCTACAGGGTTTACATTACCCCAGTACTCTTCGGTTTGAGGATGTATCAATGGATCTCCATAAACTTCAGAAGTTGAAGCAACAAGTATTCTTGCTTTTTTTACTCTTGCAAGTCCAAGTAAATTGTGACTTCCAAGTGAGCTTACTTTTAGTGTCTGAATAGGGATCTTTAAATAATCGATAGGGGAGGCGGGTGATGCAAAATGAAGAATGTAATCCAGTTCGCCCGGAACAAAAACAAATTTCGAAACATCGTGATGATAGAATTCAAAATTTTTAAGTTTCATAAGATGTTCAATGTTCTTCAGATCGCCTGTGATCAGGTTATCCATTCCTATAACATGATAACCTTCTTTAATAAAACGATCACATAAGTGTGAACCTAAAAATCCTGCAGCACCGGTAATTAATATTTGGAAGCCAGAATCAATCTATTACTTATTCCTAATCAACTCTTCACATCTTCTCTTCCGATGCTGTAATAAGAAAACCCAAGTTCTCTCATCTGGTCAATTCCATATAGGTTTCTTCCGTCAAATATCACTTTGTTCTTTAATAAAGATCCTAATCTGTTAAAGTCAGGTGTGCGGAAAAGACTCCATTCGGTAGCTATCAATAAAGCATCGGCACCGTCAAGTGCTTCATACTCATCATTTGCATAGCTTATTTTATCATTTAAAAGTTTTTTTACATTCTTCATTCCTTCAGGATCGTATGCAACAACTGATGCTCCGGCTTTAGTTAGTTCTTCAATGAGATACAAAGCAGGTGCTTCACGTATATCGTCAGTGTCAGGTTTGAAGGCAAGTCCCCACAGTGCGATCTTTTTACCCTTAAGGTCATTATTAAAATGCTGTTTGATCCTTGGAATAATAATAGTTTTTTGTTTTTCATTGATCTCCATTACTGCATCAAGTATCTTAAAATCATACTTAACTTCAGCAGCTGATTTAGCAAGTGCCTGAACATCCTTTGGAAAGCAGCTTCCGCCATAACCAATGCCAGGAAACAAAAATCGTTTGCCGATCCTGTCATCAGAACCGATACCGATCCTAACCGAATCAACATCAGCACCGACTTTCTCACAAAGATTTGCGATCTCATTCATGAACGTGATCTTTGTCGCAAGAAAAGCATTCGCAGCATATTTGGTTAATTCTGCTGATCTCTCATCCATAAAAATGATTGGATTACCCTGGCGAACATATGGCTTGTAAAGTTCTTCCATTGTTTTTCTTGCAGCATCAGAAGAAGCCCCGATCACCACGCGGTCAGGTTTAAGAAAATCATTAACTGCAAATCCTTCACGTAAGAATTCAGGATTTGAAACAACATCAAATTCGACTTTCGCATTCTTTGCTATTGCAGCTCTGACTTTATCAGCTGTCCCTACCGGGACAGTGCTTTTGTCAACAATTACTTTGTAATCCTTGATTAGTTTTCCCAGATCATTGGCAACACCAAGAATATAGCTAAGATCCGCAGATCCGTCTTCACCCGGAGGTGTTGGTAATGCAAGAAAAATAATAGATGCGTTTTCAATCGCAGAAGCGAGGTCTGTAGTGAATGTGAGCCTGCCTTGTTTAATGTTGCGTTCAAATAATGCATCAAGATGTGGTTCGTAGATTGGGACAACGCCAGCCTGCATTTGTTTTACCTTTTCCTGGTTGATATCAACACAGATAACATTGTTTCCTGTTTCGGCAAGACAAGTACCTGTTACCAGACCTACATATCCTGTACCTACTACTGCTATATTCATACAATTAAGTTTATTATAATGGTTTATCGGTTTACAAATTCCAGAACAGAGGATGAAATATAATTTAAAGTTTCCTCATCAAGTTCAGTGTGCATTGGTAATGAAACAACGGATGCACAAAGTTTTTCAGTAACAGGAAAGTCCCCTGCTTTATAACGCGGATCAAGGTATGCCTTCTGCATATGAAGCGGGATAGGATAATAGATCATTGCAGGAATATCTTTTGATGCAAGAAACTCACGAAGTTTATCGCGGTCAACCCCGTTAAGCTGAAGAGTATATTGATGAAATACATGATCAGAATATTTTGCTCTTGCTGGCGTCTTTAATTTTGAATTATTTGCAAAAGCTTTGTCATAATGCGCTGCCGCTTTATTCCGTGCAGCAGCATAATTATCAAGATCACGAAGTTTGATCCTTAAAATCGCAGCCTGAATACTATCAAGGCGTGAATTTACTCCGATAGAATCATGAATGTATTGAACAGATTGACCATGATTAGCGATCATTCTGATTTTGGCAGCAAGTGCATCATCATTTGTAAAGATAGCTCCACCATCTCCATAGCATCCTAAGTTCTTGGAAGGAAAGAATGATGTACAGCCAATCGTTCCAATTGTTCCGGCTTTTTTTGTAGTTCCATCAGTATAGCGATAAACGGCCCCAATTGCCTGAGCGGTATCTTCAATAACATATAAGTTATGCTTTTTTGCCAGCTGCATCAATGCTTCCATGTTTGCACACTGACCAAACAAATGAACAGGAACGATAGCTTTAGTTTTAGATGTTATAGCTTTTTCTATTGCATTGATATCGATGTCGAAAGTATCAGGGATAACATCAACAAGAACAGGTTTTAATCCAAGAAGTGCGATCACTTCTGCTGTAGCAACATAAGTGAAATCAGCTGTTATGATCTCATCACCCGGCTTCAGGTCAAGTGCCATCATCGCGATCTGTAATGCATCTGTCCCGTTAGCGCAGGGAATTACGTGTTTTGTGCCAAGATATTCTTCCAGCTCAGCTTGAAAAGCCTTTACTTCAGGGCCATTAATGAAAGCAGTATTATTCAGAACATTTTGAATAGCGGCATCAACTTCCGGCTTGATCTTCTCATATTGTGTTTTCAGATCAACCATCTGAATTTTTTTAACTGTTTTCTCCATTGTAAAGTGTATAAATTAAGAATGCGAATATAAGGAAAATTAACAAAACCAGAGGCCATTTTTCGGGGCTTAAATTCCATTAAAAAGGGTATATTTGGCAATTATTTCCAACAATGAAAAGAATAATCCTCTTATTGACAATTATCTGTCTTTTTACACGGGTAACCGCCCAGGTAAGCATAAAAGATTCTTCCATATATACTCCAATGATCGCGATTTCTTACGGGTATTATCTGCCCGCAGGTGATATGGTAAAGCGCTTTGGAAACAGCTCAGCCTTGCAATTGAACGTTGATTTTAAAACAAGGTTCAACTGGATCCTTGGCGTTAATGGGAGCTATTTTTTTGGTAAGGATATAAAAGAATCATTGTTTGACAGTATTAAAACATCAGGAGGGAATATTATCAGTGAAGATGGAGAGTTTGCAGATGTCCGGCTTTATGAAAGAGGTTTTACGGTTTCCGGAAGTATTGGGAGACTAATAACATTCAAAAGGCCTAATCCTAATTCGGGAATTAGAATAGATATTGGTTTAGGTTTTATGCAGCACAAGATCCGTATCGAAACGATTGGAAACAAAGTTCCTCAGCTTTCCAAGGAGTACAAGAAAGGATATGATAAATTGTCAAATGGGTTTTTACTGACAGAAAGTATCGGTTATCAGTATCTCAGTAACAACAGACTGGCGAATATATACATCGGGATAGATTTTATGCAGGGCTTTACCAAAAGCAGGAGAAGCTATGATTACGATATGATGAAACGTGATACACGAAAGCGCGTTGATATTTTATTAGGCGGCCGAATAGCATGGATCTTACCACTGTATAAAAAAGCACCGGCTGAATTTTATACCTATTAAACTTCTGTTATCAGAAAAAGGATGAAATGAGAACACTCTATTCGATCATTATTCATTGTTATAATTTCATTCTTCATCTCGCTTCATTATTTAATCCTAAGGCCGGCTTATGGGTAAATGGGAGAAATGATATTTTCAATAAACTGGAATTACAACTTTCGAAGTTTGATTCAGAACGTTCTGTTATTTGGTTTCATTGCGCCTCATTAGGAGAATTCGAGCAGGGAAGACCATTAATAGAAAAATACAGATCCTTGCAGCCTGAATCAGTTATTGTTCTCACTTTTTTTTCACCTTCCGGATATGAGATCAGAAAAAATTATTCGGGTGCAGATGTGATATGTTATTTGCCAATAGATACTCCGGCTTCTTCTAAACGCTTTCTCGATATTGTTAAACCTTCGACAGCGATCTTCGTGAAGTATGAATTCTGGTTCAATTATCTTAATGAATTAAAGGTACGTAGGATTCCGACATACCTTGTCAGCGGTATTTTCAGAGACAAACAGCATTTTTTCAAACCTTGGGGAGCATGGTTCAGAAAGCAATTAGGTTGTTTTAGTCATTTTTATTTACAGGATAATCATTCTGAAGAATTGCTTCATTCTATCGGTTACAAAAACTCAACGGTTGTGGGAGATACCCGTTTCGACAGGGTTTCGGAGATCGCAAAAAGTGTAAAGCAATTTCCTTTGATAGAATCATTCAAAAGCTCAAGTCCGATAATTATTGCAGGAAGTACCTGGCCTCAGGATGAGGAGTTGCTTGCAGAATTAGAGTTAAAGAATTATAAACTTATCATTGCTCCGCATGAGATTGATGAAAATCATATCAGCTCGATCGAATCTATCTTCGGCAAAAAGAAAATTAATACTATTCGATTTTCAAACCTTGCTGAAAATAATATTAACACTCCACAGGCGCTTATAATTGATAATATAGGAATGCTGTCTTCTCTCTATCAATACGGCACGATCGCTTATATTGGAGGAGGATTTGGCAAAGGGATCCATAACATCCTGGAAGCGGCAACCTTCGGACTTCCTGTTATCTTCGGTCCGAATTATCACAAGTTTGCTGAAGCTGTTGAGCTGACAAATCTGGGTGGAGCCTTCCCCATAAATACAAAAGAGGATCTTGAAAAAAAAATCATTATGTTGCAGAATGCAGATGCTTTAAAAACTGCTTCGCACATCTCCAAATTTTATGTTGAAAGCAGAACAGGAGCTACTGAAAAGATCTTAAGCGCGATCCTGAAGAAATAATATCTGAATATGAACCTGGTGCATCAAATCATGTTTAGCAACAAGATGCAAAAGATATTACCTCTATTTCCTTCTGCATTAACAATTCCACGCAATACATGCGCATAACTTTATAGGTGACGAACTTTTATTTGTCATTTATTTTATTATTTTTCGGTATTATAAAAAATCTTATTTATGGAACAGAAAAAGAATTATTCAGTCCCTTTAGCATTTCTTACGATGTTATTTTTTATGTGGGGATTTATAACCTGCTTAAATGATATTCTTATACCTCATTTTAAAGCAATTTTTGTTCTTACTTATTTCGAATCCATGCTGACACAATTTGCTTTTTTCAGCGCTTATTTTGTTGGATCACTTATATACTTTGTTATTTCATCCACATCGGGTGACCCAATAAATAAAATAGGATATAAGAATGGAATTCTTTTGGGACTTCTGATCTCAGCCTTAGGAACTTTTCTTTTTTATCCTGCAGCTATAATGCAGTCTTTCGCTTTTTTTCTTGCAGCATTGTTTGTTCTTGCTTTGGGTTTCACTCTTTTGCAGATAGCAGCAAATCCTTATGTGATATTATTAGGAAGGCCGGAAACAGGCTCACACAGATTAAGTTTGGCAGGTGCGATCAATTCTTTCGGTACAACAATAGCCCCTATCATTGGAGGTACACTTATATTAACAAATACCAGCAACGCTACAGATATTGATTCCGTTAAAATGCCCTATTTGGTTTTAACCGGTATTTTCCTTGTGCTGATAATTGTATTTAAATTGGTTGCACTCCCGGTTTTTACAAATCATCAGAATATTGAAAAAGGAATGGGTGCATTAAAATATCCCCAATTAACTTGGGGGATCTTAGCAATCTTTTTTTATGTCGGAGGGGAAGTAACTGTTGGAAGTTTTATGACGGGATTTGTAGGCTTGCCTGAAATTAAAGGCATTCCTCCTGCAGCGGCTACTATTTATGTGGCCTTATACTGGGGAAGTTTAATGGTAGGACGTTTTACAAGTTCGGTGGCGGTCTTTAATCTTTCACCTCTCTGGAAAAAGATCTTCACAGCAGTTTTGCCTGTGGCTACTTTCTTTTTTATTTTGATGATCTTTAAAATAAAATCGGGTGATGATTCTATCGATTTTGGTTCAATGATGTATTACCTTCCATTCATTGCGGTTAGCATTGTTGCATTTTTTATTGGTCAGGATAAGCCGGCACGTACCTTATTCCTGTTTTCAGTGATATGTATATTATTATTGATTCTCTCTTTAATTACAACAGGTGAGATTGCATTATGGTCGGTCATAAGTTTGGGGTTATATAATTCTATCATGTGGCCCTCAATATTCGCACTTGCAATTGCCGGGCTTGGAAAAAATACAAGCCAGGGTTCTTCTTTATTAGTTATGGCAATTTTAGGAGGGGCTTTGATTCCGCCTATACAAGGGCTTATTGCTGACCTTTACGGTGTTCATATGTCATTTATTATTCCGATCTTCTGTTATGTTTATCTCGCTTTTTACGCTTACATCATTAAAGGCATTTATTCAAACCAGGGGATTGAATTTGATAAAGTGATAGCTCCAAATCATTAAGAATATCTGTTGTTAAAAATTTGTGTCATGAAACATTTTTTAGTAGCCGGCATTGATATAGGTGGAACCAATACCGTTTTCGGACTGGTTGACAACAGTGGTAAAATTTTATTAAAAGAGACTATTTCAACAGAACATTTTCCCGTTCCTGATGACCTTGTAATGGTTGTTTCCGAAAGGATCAAAAAGGCAATGGATAAATTCCCGGAATACGAATTAGGGGGAGTAGGAATAGGTGCACCAAACGGAAATTTCTTTAAAGGAACTATTGAATTTGCTCCTAATCTAAAGTGGGAGGGAGTTGTTCCTCTTGCGAAATTATTTTCTGAGAGATTAAAAACGAAAGTATTATTAACGAACGATGCAAATGCAGCAGCCCTTGGTGAAATGATATTTGGTGGTGCAAAAGGGATGAAAGATTTTATTTTCATTACTCTGGGAACCGGATTAGGAAGTGGTATTGTTGTGAATGGCGAGATCGTTTACGGTCATGATAGTTTTGCAGGCGAGATCGGGCACGTAATCATGTTTCCTGACGGACGACAATGCGGCTGCGGTAGAAAAGGATGTTTGGAAACATATTGTTCTGCAACCGGAATCAAAAGAACATTTTCTGATCTGCAGATGAGTCACCATGTTAAAACAAACCTGAAAGGTTGGGTAACTGATGCAAAATACATTCATGAAAAAGTGTTGACCGGAGATAAAGATGCTATAGAAGCATTTAATTATACCGGAGAAATCCTTGGGTTAGCACTTGCTAATAGTGTTGCTTATACTAGTCCTGAAGCAATAT
>JAJTCJ010000071.1 GCA_021323165.1 Bacteroidota bacterium
AATGGTAGATCCATGAGTTCAGATTTAATTTATCCGAAGCATACTATGAAAATATCCTGCCAGATATTTGCAGGAATAAGTTCTACATTCGGTTAAATGGTTTTGTTTTGTAATTTAGGCCCCATTCAAATGAAATTCAGTTTTAATCATATAACGCTGGTCCCGGGGGGAAGATACATTCTTCAGCTGAGCACTATTGCAATGATCTGGGTTGTTGTGTCATGTGGAAACGAGACAACACCACAAAATATTACATTCGCAGAACATATTGCACCTATTATTTATAAAAATTGTACTTCGTGCCATCGGGAAGGTGAGGCAGGACCATTCTCCTTATTAAGTTTTGAGGATGTTTCCTCACGAAGCAAGCTTATCAAATTTGTAACTGAAACCCGCTTTATGCCTCCGTGGCCTGCAGACCCTGCTTATACTCATTTTATTGATGAAAAAGTCCTTACAGAACAGGAAATTGCGCTAATCGGAAAGTGGGTGGATGAGGGTTGCAATGCGGGGGATATGTCAAAAATGCCTTCTGTGCCTTCATTCCCGGCCGGTTCTCAATTGGGGAAACCGGATCTGATCATTAAATTTCGTGATGTTTTTAAAATCCCGGGTGATGGAAAAGACAGGTTTATGTTAATGCGGATACCTTATGAGCTTGAAAGTGATAAGTATATTAAAACCATTGAGGTTGTTCCTGATAACAGAAAATTACTTCATCATGTAAATGCACAGCTGCTTAGCTACGATCCTGATAAACGTAAAGATGTTATAAAAGGTGAAGTGGCTGTAGATGTTAAAGACTTTCCAACTACTCTGGAAGCATATAAAGCATTGGATCTTCCGAATGATGACGGCACATTTCCCATGATGACCCAATCCGTTACAAATTATTTACCCGGTGTTACTCCGCCAATCTATCCCAATGGGATCGGTGGGTTTAAGATGGCAAAAAAAGGAGCCATATTTTTAAAAGATATTCATTATGGACCTTCAAGAATAGATACTTCCGATCAAACTTCCTTCAACGTTTTTTTTGCTGATGGTGCACCGAAACGACCTACTATGGAATTTCAGATGGGCACTTACGGTGTTTCTCCTGTAGTACCTCCATTAGTTATTCCGCCTGATACAATCATGAAATTCACATCTGATTATAAGGTCCCATTTGACATTTCTATCTTAACTGTCAATCCTCATATGCATTTGCTTGGAAAAACCTTTTTAGCTTATGCGACAACGATTCAGGGGGATACAATACCCTTGATACGTATAAATAAATGGGATTTCCGCTGGCAGTACTTTTACACTTATAAGAAAATGCTGAAGATCCCTGCAGGATCAATTATTCACGTTGAAGCAGTCTTTGATAATACACGTAAGAATCCGAATAATCCATTTAGCCCGCCAAAGCTGGTTGAGGAGCGGGAAGGGAGTATGCGCACATCAGATGAAATGCTTCAATTCATAATTACTTATCTGCCTTACAAAACAGGGGATGAGAATATAAGTTTGGAAACTAAAAAATGATTTTCTTTGTTCCGAGCAATTTTTAACACAGAGAAACAGAGTTGAGGGAGTTTCACAGAGAGGAATCGCTTTGCTGATAGAGTAAATTACATGTTAACTTTTCTTTGAGCAATTCTGGTTTTATTATTCTTTAGTTGTTTTCATTTTTAGAAGCAAACCGGCTAACACTTTTTTGTAAAGCGGAACCTCAATATTTAATTCTTCTGCAAGTTTAACAACATATCCAGTTAATGATTTGTATTCAGTTTCTCCTCCTTTTATAAAATCACTGTGCATCGATGATGTGGTTTCGTATGGAAGGGTTTTCATTTTAGCGATCCTGGTTTCAATGATATCGGAAGGAAAGCTAATGCCTTTTGCCCTGGCGACCTCCAATAGTTCTTTCATTAATGTTTTAAGCATTTCAAGATACCCATGTTTTTCGAGGATTGCACCCAATGGTTTATCAAGGTAACTTGTAAGGCTTGCCAATGAGGAAATGAAAAGGAATTTCTCCCAGGTTGTATGTTCAATATCTTCAGCAAGAACAGCATTGATCGAAGCACCTTTAAATATTTTTTCGTAAGTTCTAAGTTTATCTTTTGATGTTAAGGAATTTGAACCAAAGAATAATGAATGTCCGCTTCCGCTTTCTTTTACAACTCCTCGTTCTAGGAGCCTGCTTACAATATATACACACCCTTCCCATACCACATTTTCTGGAAAGATTTTTTTTATTCTTTCCGGTCCATCTATCCCATTTAATAATGGAAGGATGATAGTATCAGATGTTATCGAGTGTTTTAAAGTGAGAAGGCTCTCTTCAAGATCATAGCTTTTTACACAGCAGATCAAAAGGTCGATTCTCCTTATCGTTGTAGGATCTGAAGTTACATGGTCAGGGAAGACAACTGTTTCTCTATCGGAAAAAATTATCTTCAATCCATTTTTGCTGATTATCTTTTCAGTGTGAGCCCGGGTAATAAATGTTATTTCAACCTCTTTGGAATTGAAATATCTTTCCGCAAGTAGACCGCCAAAGTAACCGCCAACAGCTCCAATACCAAGAATGGAAATTTGTAATGGTTTGTCGTTCATCAAAATTATTGTTGAGGAGGACCATTAGGATCCATATAAGCGATTTCCCACTGGTGTCCGTCAAGATCTTCAAATGCATGCTGATACATCCAGCCATGATCCTGAGATTTACTGTAAGTCTTTCCACCGGCATTCACTGCTGCTTTTACCATTTCGTCCACTTTATCGCGGCTTTCTGCAGATAATGCGATTAGGACTTCAGTGTATTTCTTAGCATCGCAGATCTCTTTCTGAGTAAAACTTTTGAAGAACGGTTCTACGAGAAGCATTATATAAATATCATCACTGACTATCATACATGTTCCCTGTTCATTAGTAAACTGCGGATTGAATTTAAATCCAATTTTTGTGAAAAATTCAACGGTTTTATTCAAATCTTTTACCGCTAGGTTGATAAATATCTTTGTCGCCATATTTGAAGGAATTAATTGTGCTGACTAAAATACCTGAATAAAAGATTATTCCAAAAAAGCTCTGGAAACTTTGAGATCAAAAAAAGTTTCCGTAGTTTTGCGGCCTATTTAAATTAAAGATTATGTCGATTGCATTGCGCATTTTGTTTATAGGAATATTATTGATTTTTATTGATCTCTATTTTTACCAGGCCATTAGAACCGTTATGATTGGAAGTACTCCAAGCCGGAAGAATATGGTGTTTTATATCTATTGGGGATTCACTTTATTTTCTTTTCTATTATTCTTAACCCCGTCCTTGATCCCAATGCTGGAATGGCCTCATTTTGTGAGGATCTATCTGTTTGCTTTTGTAATAATGGTTTTAATTTCAAAGATCATCGGCTCTGTTTTTATTGCGCTCGATGACATAGTCAGACTCTTTCGCTGGGTTAGCACTTATATTATGAAGGAACCTATTCCGGTTGCAGGAGAAACTTTAAATCCTCATTCAATATCACGTTTGAAATTCCTCAATTATATCGCTGTTGGAATGGCAGCAATACCATTTGCAAGCTTCATGTACGGGATGGTTAAAGGTGCATTTGATTATCGCATTCACAGAATACGTGTTGTATTACCTAATCTGCCTGCTTCTTTTAACGGTCTGAGGATCGTTCAGATCTCTGATATACATTCCGGAAGCTTTGTATCCGCAGCACCCTTAAAGAATGCTGTCAATCTTATCAATGAACAAAAAGCAGATATTGTATTCTTCACAGGAGATCTTGTTAATGACAGAGCCATTGAAGTTGATCCACATATTGAAACTCTTTCACAGATCAGTGCACCGATGGGTGTTTACAGTACATTGGGAAATCATGATTATGGAGATTATGTTGCCTGGGAAAGTAAAGAAGCAAAACGAAATAACCTGGAAGACCTGAAAAAGAAACATGCTCAGATGGGATGGAAGCTAATGATGAATGAGCACATAGCATTGGAAAGGGGCGAAGATAAAATTGCACTTATTGGAATTGAGAATTGGGGAGGTAATTTGAATTTTCCTAAATACGGTGATATGAAAAAAGCATATGCAGGCGCTGAAAATTATCCTGTTAAACTTTTGTTGTCGCATGATCCATCGCATTGGAGCAAACAGGTTAAAGAAGAATATAAGGATATTGATATCACATTCAGTGGACATACGCATGGTTTCCAATTCGGTATTGAGATCCCGGGATTAATAAAATGGAGTCCTTCCCAATTTGTTTATAAGCAATGGGCCGGTTTATATACAGAAGGCAAGCAGCATATTTATGTGAACAGGGGATTGGGTTTTCTAGGATATCCGGGAAGAGTAGGGATAATGCCTGAGATCACGGTGATGGAGTTATATAATTCCTGATTTAGGATTTGTTGATTCCTGATTTAAGACGCAATTTAATACTTATCAAAATTCAATAAATCTCCATTTCACCATATCACTAATTAAAAAAATGGCAGAAGCGTTAAAGGACATGTTCAATAAAAAATTTTATAGCTTGTTGGCGCAGGAGTTCAGTAAAGTATATAAGAATTTCAATTCAGAACAATTCATTAAAGAGGTTACCAAAGAACTTGAAGAATTATCACTTAATCAGAGAATGCGGAACACTTCTGTTGTTCTGAAAAAGCATCTTCCGAATGATTATAAAAAAGCTTTGTCAGTTATTCTGGAAGTTGCACCAAAATTCAGAGGATATCCCGCTTTGCTCTTTCCTGATTTTGTTGGCCAGTATGGTCATGATCATGTTGCAATATCATTGAATGCGCTTAAAGAACTAACTAAATATAGTTCTTCTGAATTTGCTATTCGTGAATATTTAGGACGTGATCTGAAAGGAACACTAAAAGTAATGGGAATATGGGCTAAAGACAAAGATCCTCATGTTAGAAGACTTGCGAGCGAAGGTTCGCGCCCGCGTCTGCCCTGGTCATTTTCCATTCCAGAAATAATGAATGATCCTGAATTCACGCGTCCGATACTTGAAACATTGAAAGCAGACAAAGAGTTGTATGTAAAAAAATCTGTTGCTAATCATCTTAATGATTTTTCCCGAACGCAGACTGACTGGATGTTAAAACTGATCTCAGGATGGGACAAGGAAAATGTAGATACAGCCTGGATTATTAAACATGCAAGCAGAACTTTAATAAAAAAAGGTCATGCTGGTTCCTTATCCATTTTTGATTTTGAAAAGAATGTAAAAATTGAACTGAACGAGCTTAAGATAATCAAACCAAAGATCAAATTAGGAGAAGCACTTCAATTCAGTTTTAATCTTGTTTCCCATAAAAGCAAACCTCAAAAGCTTGTGGTGGATTACGCGATTCAGTATGCAAAGAAGTCGGGTACTCAAACAAGAAAAGTCTTTAAGCTGAAAGAAATCAATCTTCCTGCCAGTCATTCGCGTCACATAGCGAAAGCTCAGACGTTCAAAGATTTTACAACGCGGAAACATTATGCTGGAACGCATGTACTAGAAATAATAGTGAATGGAAAGAGTTACGCGAAAAAAGAATTTTTCCTATCTGTTTAACATTCATGTCAATTTGGTAAAATGTTATCTTTGAGTTCCTATGAACACAAAGTTATCGCAGCTGATACAATACTTTATTTTACTTTTAATTGGCATCGGCCTGTCCTGGCTCTTTTTCAGGGTTTTGAGATGGCAGATGCTCATAAAGGCCACAGGTTATAAAGCCAAATTCCACAGTGCATTTGCCGCTCTTTCCATAGGATATTTCGTGAATTTTGCAGTTCCGCGTTTAGGTGAGGTAACCAGATGTTTGTCAGTTAAAAAACAAGATAACATTCCCTTTATGCAGCTGTTAGGGACTGTTATAATTGAGAGGGTAATCGATATTATCAGCTTGATAGTTATTTTGCTTCTTACCTTACTCCTGCAGTTCGATCACATCATAGCCTTTGTAAAAGAAAATGTATTCGGTCCGATCTATAATGGTATCATCCAAAAGATCATGAGTGGTAATAAGCCGGTACTTATAATAGTGCTAAGCGTTTTACTTTTATCTGTTTTTCTTTTTGTGTACTTCCGGAAATATATCAGGGAACGTTCTCCTAAAATTATACTTAAGTTTGTTAAAGGGTTAAAAGATGGATTGATCAGTGTTGCTAAATTGGAAAGGAAAGGTTTGTTTATTGTGTATACGATCTTAATATGGATCTGCTATTACCTTATGACTTACTTCTGGTTCTTTGTCTTTGAAGAAACGTCTATTTTAGGCCTTGGTGCTTGTCTCACTATTTTAAGCATAGGAACAATAGGTCGTTCTGTGCCAATCCAGGGTGGAGGAATGGGTGCATATCATTTCCTGGTTCAGCAGGTTTGTATTCTTTATGGTCTGGGTGGAATTTTCGGTCAGACGCTGGCCACTTTAATTCATGCCGGACAAACATTTTTTACTTTCGTTATGGGGTTAGCCGGCCTCATCATTTTCTTTGTCGGCTTCTGGAAAAAGAATAAATAGATCATCCTTTCCGTTCTGATATTGCATCGAAGCTATTGAGGCTAAATATCAGATTCTCAGGTATGTTTTTTTATACAGCGCTACTGACATAGTGTTGATATAAAATTTAAAACATACTCTCATGACATCTTCCATAAAAAAAATTCTGGTTCCAGTTGATTTTTCCGATATATCGAAAGCCGCGGCTTTACAAGGTGCTGAAATGGCCAGGTTATTAAATGTTCAAATGGACCTTCTTCACATTAAAGATGAAAAACAGGAGAATCATAACAGCCCGGCTTATCATCAGAATGCAAGCACTCAAATGGAAAATTTCAAAAAAGAGGTTCAGGATTCGTATGGTATCACTGCAGAAGGATATATTATCCCCGGAAATGTAGTTGATCAGATCATAGAATTTTCGAAGAGAAAAAGTGTTGATCAGATCGTTATGGGAACACATGGAGCTTCAGGATACCGTGAAATGTTTATTGGAAGTAATGCACAACGAGTTGTTACTCTTTCTGATATACCAGTACTAACTATGCTGGATTGTAAAAATGAATCCAAGTTCAGAAATATCCTTATACCGATTGATAACAGTATTCACAGCCGGGAAAAAGTGAATGTGACCATTGAGATCGCGAAGCTTTTTAATTCTAAGGTTCACATCCTTGGATTGGTTGATTCGGATGCAAATATCGATCGTGATAAAATGGTGATAAAGCTGGAATCTGTTGAAAAGCATGTTAAGCATGAAAAATTATCTTATGTTACCACGATTGAATATGGTGATAACATTGCAAAAACTGCTATTAATTATTCGAACATAAATAAGTGTGATCTTATTTCTATAAATACTGGTCATGAATCAAAGATCACCGGAATTTTTCTTGGTCCTTTCGCTCAGCAGATCGTGAATCATTCTCCTATTCCCGTGTTAAGTGTTAAGCAGACAGAAGCACTTTTTACAACGGCTACGTTTTAAACGTGATCGCGAAGTTATCCTTACATGCATAAAAGAGAGCCATTATAAACTAATAATTATGAAAAAATACACCTATACTTCTCTGACATTAATTTTCTGTTTTTTGTTACCGGTATTCAATATAAATGGACAAGGCTGGGAATGGAAAGTGCCAGGAAAACGCACTGAAATCATTAAGGACAAGAACAATGATATTTATACTTATACCAATATCTCCGATCAGGTTAACGGAAATCCTCTTGGGGTAAGTATTGAAAAACTATTCCAAGCTGGTACCTCTGCCTGGATACACAATATTAATGGTGCTTTTGAGATAACAGGGTGCCAAGTGGATGCGTCTAACAATCTTATCCTGATAGGTAATCTTACATCTTCGTTTACTGCCGGGACCTTTACACTTTCACCTAAAGGGAACCGGAGTTTTTTTATTGTTAAAATTTCCCCTTCCTCAGTTATACTTAGTGCAGATGTTTATGGAGGAACAGAAGAAACTTATGCTAATAGCATCTCTATAACCTCTACCGGTGATTATTTAATAGGAGGAGGCTTTAAAGGAAGCTTTGAAATGAATGGGGATACAATACAAGGTGACACTTTTACCAATGCATTTATAATAAAAGCAGATTCTTTAGGCAATATAGTTTGGGCAGAAACAACAGACTTTTATGTTGGGGGAGGGGAAGCCTGGGTAGATGAAGTTTTAGAAACATCTTCAGGGAAATTATATGCTATAATCAATATGTATGGAGGTTATATGGTATTAAACGGGTACCAGTTAAATTCCAGTACAGGACAACACATTATTCTATTGGATAATAATCATCAGGTTGTTTTTGCAGAGCTGATTGGTTATGAAGGTATTTCTGCCTGGCCAAGGAACAGCGGGCTTAAAACTTCCGGAGACACAGCCTATATAAAATCCTTAAGCAGTTACCATCACTCCTCATCGTCAATAAGAATGTGGTTAGATAATGGGACTTCAATGTCTGCAGGTTGGGGCGGATCCAATATTGGGTATGACATAGCTAATGAAAAAATTTATTATGCTTCAATAAGTGTCAATGATCCTGATACGGGTTCATATTATTTTAGAAAGATAGGAACAATTAACAGTGATTTAGATTATACAAGCCAAGTTTATGATTCTTCTTTAACAACTGGCGGTAACTTTACAGGATTGGAATATATCAATAATAACTCTCTTTATATAGCCGGGTATAATGATGGAACCAACGACTATTTTGTTGGAAAGTATATGCTCAGTACTTCTGCAGGAGTAGCTGATATTAAAGAGTCTGAAGTTTCAATTTATCCAAATCCTACCAACAATATTCTCAATATAGATTTTTCAAAGTTCGCAGGAGAAAGCGTAACCGTTTCAATTTTTAATGCAGTTGGAGGAAAGCTTCTTGAAAGAAAAGTTAAGAAAGCCATCCATGCAGAAAAATTCGACCTGTCTTCATGCAGCGCTGGGGTGTACCTTATAAAAATTAATTCAGAGAAAACATCCTTAAGCAGGAGAATAGTTGTAAAGTAACTTTATTTGTTCCTAAAAAAATGAACCCCATCCTTTCTATTATTCTAAAATTAGAATGATTTCTGCATTAAGGCATTTTTTAACTCGATGCGTAAGATCATCTTGTTTAATAGGAAATAAAGTAGAAAACAAAGGGCTACCACTGCCTTAACAACTTCTTCCCCTTAGCCTGAAAAGCAATTGTAGTCTTTGGAATCTGATCTTCAATTGCTGCTTTTAATTCGTTTTTTAGATCAGGATATTCCTTGATCAATTTTGAAAGTATATCAAGCGAGAGCACTTTTACTGCAACAGTTTCAGTAGGAGATAAAATAAAATCAAAGCAGATCTCAACCATTTTCCCCTGTAATTTTTGGGGAATATCCTGAGTACATAATGCACTCAGCATGTTTCGTTTTATGCCGTCAATCCCGAAATCAGGTAACGAATCTATGAATTTTTTGATGTATGGTGTGATCACTTCAGGATGCTTTCTGCTGATAATCGCCAACAGCCAGGAGGCTCTTTGAGGTAATGGTGCTTCGGCAGAATAAATTATATCAATGATCTTTTTGAATCGGACAGGATCCTTTCCAATGAAGTTAGCGATAGCATCTGTGTTAGAACGGCTGTGCTCTTTTCTTAAAGCTTCAATATAATCCATTGTTATGGAGTCTTTTCGTAGGCACCCAGATCAGGGATGCCACTTCTTGGATTATTATCAAGGTCAAGAAGAATGTTTGTTACATCTCCTTTATCTATGGCATTTACAGCATTTGACTGAAGATGAAAATCGTTACCGGTATGATTTACAAAGCCCGGATTCGAATTCTTATAACATGAAATGTAATGGGCTGATGCAGCACCTGTGAAAGATTTATTTGTTTTTAGCAGGCAATGATCAAATTCATAAGAGAAATAGCTTGGAGGATAAGGAGCGAGGTTAGTAGAATCAAGACCTATCTCATCGTCAAGATCGCCATAGATAATGCAATTCTTAAAATAACAACTGTCTAAAGGGCGCAGGAATAAATTACTTCCGCTTACGTAATAGTTATTCATCAATAATAACGGACTCGTTCTTGTTTCACTGCCTGACCAGAAATTGGCAAATGTGCAATGTTCAAATGAATAGTTGCCTCCGAGTGTAAGTGCAGCAACATATTGCCCGCAATTATTAAATACGCAGTTATAACTTCTGATGTGGGCACCACGTCCATAAACTGCAGCAGCAGTCATATTCCTTATAATAGTATTTGTAAGTTTAAGTGTTGGAATGCCGGGCGTTACAACAGTATCTACCCACAATCCAACTCCGCCATTTTTAATGATAGCGTAGTTGATCTCATTGTTCTTACTTCCGGCAGAAAGCCAGATACGTCCCCATTGCCCGGGAATTTCCCTGTAATCAAGCTCCAGTCTCATTCCCTGGAAGGTTACTTCGCTTCCTTTAGTTCCTAATACTTTTAAGGTACCGTCTTTATAGACCCATAAAACAGAATTGTTGTACAGGTGAACTCTTGTGCCCTGGAGCATTGTGAGAGAACAGGCGGAATCGACTACCGCATATCCAAAGATGAGATGAGGTTTATCATTTGTCCAGGTAGCAACTCCACCGCTGCAATCAATAATGGAATAAGGAGGAAAGCCATTGGTAGGGAAGTGATCGGGTTTATGAAGGTATACATCCTGTCCGATCGCAGTTAATTTCACATCCTGGATATTGCTGTTGGTTTCGAAAACTACTGAATCTCTTATTAATAAAGGATTATTAGTACCTAAAGGATCAACAGTGACCTGGACGAATACAAAAAGACTATCTCCACCTGCTATATCCACATTGGTTATGCTTTTTCCGGCAATGCCGTCAACGTTAAGTTTAAAAGGAGAAGAGCTTCCGGAAGCCAGGAAGATCCGTGAAATATTCATTGGCTGACTGTGCCTGTTATAGATTCGGAATATTTTTGTTGTTGAACCAAGTGTTGTAAATACGGTGTCAAAAAGTACGGAATCGGTTGAGAACTCGAGTTTTGCGGAGGAATCGGTTAAAAGCTCATCTTTATTACAGGACGAAAAAGCAAGCGCACAGAGGGTGAGTAAAAAGAAGAAATAGTTAATGTACTTCATTCGACAAATATAAAGATCGTGCGTCAACCAAACGCTCATTTGAGGCTTTTATTTTGCGGTTTTACGTTTTTATGGAAATTGAGAAAGAATGGCATCAATACAATAAAAATCTTAAATTTGTATGTTAAGGCTTTGTATAGATAAAACTAAGAGATATTACACGGAAGAGCGCCTTATCTTTAAATTTAATTTAATGATGACAGCCCCAACCTGGTTGGGTTTTTATATGAATAAGCAATTACGGTTTATTATTCTTTTTTTACTCCTGATCTCAGCCGGTTTACCCATGGCTTTCGGACAAGCCACATTCGCCTCCGAGGAAGAGCTGAAAACACAGGCATTCAAGCTTTTTGAAGATGATGAATTTGAAGAGGCTTATCCTTTGTATTCCCAGTTAGTTAGTATCTATCCTAAAGATGTTAATTACAATTACCGCCTTGGTGTCTGCATGCTTTATGCAAGTGATGATAAAGAAAAAGCAATTCCTTTCCTTGAATATTCCGCCAAAAAGCCTGATGTTGAGAAAGAAGCCATATTCTATCTTGCCAAAGCCTACCATTTGAATTACCGTTTTGATGATGCCATTGGCCAATACATGGCTTACGCTAAAGTGGCTTCTGGTGCTAAAGCTGATAAGCTGCAGGTTGAACGACAGATAGAAATGTGCAGAAGCGGAAAAAAATTGCTGCGAAACATTACTGATCTTCTGGTAATTGATAAGAAAGAACTGAGCAGGGCTGACTTTTACAGAGCTTATGATATTTCTGATATAGGAGGCAAGCTTCTAGCAAAACCTGATGAAGAATCATTCCGCACTCCTCTCGATAAGAAGAAGAAAGAAAAATCCATTATTTATTTAGCGACCAATAACAACCAGGTTTATTTTTCCAGTTACGGTGATGATGTTGAGCATGGAAAAGATATTTATGTGATCCGTAAATTACCGAGCGGAGAATGGAGTAAACCTCAAACACTTGGATATCCCGTAAATACAGAATATGATGAAGATTTTCCATTCCTCCATCCCAATGGAAGAGTTCTTTATTTCTGTTCGAAAGGACATAATTCAATGGGAGGTTATGATATCTTCAAGACCACTCTTAATGAAGAGACCAATACCTGGAACAAGCCTGTTAACCTTGATTTCCCTATCAATACTCCTGATGATGACATTCTTTATGTAACCAATGAAGATGAAAAAGAAGCTTTCTTTTCATCGGCAAGATCCAGTAAGACCGGTAAGACCGCAGTATTTCATATTAATGTTGAACGCAAACCCATCGATGTTGCGATCATAAAAGGAATGGTCATCAAAACAAAAGATGAGCAGGCTTTGGATGTGAAGATCACTGTGAAAGATCTTGGCGACAATACGATCCTTGGAATTTACAATGCAAAAGAAAGTGGAAGCTATCTGATCAACCTGCCTAACGGTGGACGATTTATGTATACTGTTGAAGCAGCAGGATTTAATACACAGTCAGAGATCGTTTTACTCCCAACCCAATATGAATTCAAGCCTTTAAAGCAGGAGATCAGTTATGAACCTGGAACAGACAAGCTGATCATAAAGAATTTATTTGATGAGCCAGTTGATGATCAGAGTTATTTGTTAGCCCTGAATTTTATTAAATCGAAATCAAAACTTGAGGCTGGTGTGGATGCTGCAAATGCCGCAGCTGCCAAGAATAACAATAATGCTGCAAGTGAAGACAATACTTCAGCTCAGGCTACAGATACAAAATCTACCTCCCCAAATACAACAAAAACTACTGATTCAAAAACTAATTCTACTTCCGGAAGCCTTAGCAATGATGCGATCGTAAAGATTGCTTATGATGATGCGAAGGAAGCGGAAAAGGAAGCGAAAGACCTTCAGGAGCAAGCGGATATAGCCTTGACACTGGCGAGCCAGAAAAATGAATTAGCTCAGAACAAAGCAAAAGAAGCTACACAGCTGATGGCAGATGCCAACAGCATGACAGATAATGTGAAGAAGCAGACTGTTGTAGAAGAGGCAAACCAGGCTAGTGCGGAATCAGAAGAGCTGAACCAGGAAACTGTAGCTGCATTTAACATTGCAAAAAAACTTCAGCAAAAAGCGGCAGCAAAAGAAGAAGAAGCAGGACTTTCACTTGAGTATGCCAAAGCACTAGAAGCAGCTGTTAAGTCAAAGAGTCCGGCCGATGCTTTAGAAAAACTTAGAGAGCAGGAGCAAAAGCTTGATGCTTTAAGCGAGAAGAATGGAACAGCTGAACCGGATAATATTTACGCAGGTCTTAAGATGGATTCTGATGTTAAGAAACGTGAACTTGATAAGGCTAACCAGGTTTCTGCGGATATTAAACAGGAGATCGCAGATAATATTACTTTGATGGCTACTCTGCAGTCGGATGCGGATAAAACGAAAAAAGAAGATCTTAAAAAAGGAATACTTGAGCAGATAGAAGGCCTGAAGGCAGATAATGAAGAAAGTAAAAAAGACCTGGAAGCAAACGAACAAAAAGTTGCCAAACTATCCAAAGAGTATAACGGAATTAATAATGAGCTTGAGTTAGTAAGTAATGTAGTTGATAAAGCCAAAGTGGAAAGCAATGAAGCAGCAGCAGCCAGTGTGGCAGCTATTGATAAAACAAAGCTTGAAGCGCAGGTTAATGAGATCAAGAATACGCCTATCGATGATGCAGTTGCCATCAACAAAGCAAACAGTAATTCCTCAGCGGATAATACAGCTAAGAATGTTATAACTGAAACGAATACTTCCAACAGTTCTGATAATGCAGCCAAGACAAATGATGTAGTAACAAATACTGCAGATACAAATAAGAGCTCTGAAAATAAATCTACTGAGAACAATTCTGTAAACGCTGATACAAACAAGTCGACAGAGATCGCTGATAATACAAATTCTAATTCTGCAGCTAATAAAACAGAAGAAAAAACTTCAGAAAATAATTCATCTGTAGCGAAAGAAAATTATTCTAACAATTTCAATAATGAGCTGGCTGCCTTATCCAGTAATCCGGCAAGTATTGAGAATGAGAATAAAAAAGCTGAATTGTATAATAACTGGGTTGCTGCTATAACTAATGATCTGACAGAAAAGAAAGTACTTGTAAAAACCGAAAAAGATAAAACTAAGAAGAAGGAGCTTACGGCTGATATCGCTGCATTAGAGAATGAGTTAAAAACAAAACAAACGGAAGAGAAAGCTGCGGTTGCGAATGTCGAGAAGATCAAAAAAGAAAATGCTTTAGCTGATAATACAAGCAACACTTCTTCAGAGAATAATACAGCTTCCAATTCTACAAATAACTCTAACACTGATAATTCTTCCAGCACTGCTGTAAATGCAAGCCAGAGTTTAACCGGCATCAACCAGACATTTACAGATCAGCTTTCGGTAGCAGATAAGATCGAAAAAGCTTCGGAAAGGGAAGAAGCTAAAGCGGTGATATTGAAAGACTGGTCAGCAGCGATCAGCACTAATGTTGAGAAGCAGAAACAGGAGATGAGTACAAGCACAGATCCTGAAATGAAAGTGCTTCTGGAGAAAAAGATAAAAGATGCAGAGGTTTTAGCTTCAGAGAAAGAATCACTTGCGGCAGCCAGCAGCCTTCAGGCAAAGAAATTAAAAGAACAGGAAGTTACTATTGCAGCAAATACAACTGATAATAATTCTTCAAACTCTGAAATAACTAATGATGTAAATAAAACTACTGAAGAATCAGCAGCTGATAATGCAAAGTCAGGCGAGACAAACATTGCATCCAAAACAGTAAACGAGAATACAAATTCAGAAAACAGTACTATAAGCAGCGATGCTTCTTCATTAACAGCTGATCAGAAATTGAAGAATGCTATTGCTGAAGCAGAGAAGGCAGGATCTGAAAGCGAACGTGAATCTAAAAAGGCAGAAGCATATCGTTTTTATATAACTGCAGCAAATGAGGATATCATATCAAAGCAGAATGAATTAAAAAACGAAAAAAATAAAGACAAGAAAAAGGAATTGAACTCTGAGATCCTGGCACTTCAGACGGAGGTTAAGAATAAACAGGTTCTGATAAGTGAATCGGAGCAGAAATTAAAAGCCCTTGAAAATGGATCGGTAGACGCTAGGGTTAAGTCAGAGGATATTGCATCAAATTCAAATAAGTCTGTTTCCGAAGAAAGTGCTTTAAAAACAGAAGAAGTAAAGGTTTCAGAAAATTCAACTTCAACAGAGGAAAACATTACAGCTACTGAAGTAAAAGCTGAGAATAAAATTGTTTATACCAATTCAATAGCTTCTGAAAAATCGAAAGCAGCAATTGCAGCTGATAAAGAAGCGGAACAATTGATCACCCAGGCTACTGACCTTAAAGCTGAAGCAGCAGAAAAGACTACCCAGGCTGAAAAGAATGCTTTGTATATTAAAGCTAACGAACTTAATTCACAGGCAGAGATCAAAAAGACAGAAGCTGCTCAGCTTACAAGCGATGCTAATAATTCAGAATTTCTCGCTAACAAAGATCAGCTTGAACAGATAGCAGCAGCAACTACAGGAAATAATTCTGATGAAGTGGCTATGGCTGACATGATGAAAGATGAATCCTCTACCTTTTTTGAAAGAGCTCAGAAGTCAAGATCAATAGCCAGTTCAGTTACATCTGTTACCGATAAACTTACAGCATTAGAAGATGCAGTAGCAAATGAAAAAATAGCTTTAGATAAGCAAAGAAGAGCCACTGAGATCTATAAAAAAGCGAATCCAACATTTGTTGCAGCAGTAAATAACACTCAAAATAATACCGTAAACTCAACGGATCAGAATAAGGCTGAAACAATAAATAATGATGCGGCATTGAATCAGAATAAGTCGGCTGATAATTCAATCACGGGTGATCCAACCAAGACAAATGATATTGCCGCGAATACAAATAAATCTATTGAGCCAGATAACGCAAATAATACAACATCCGAAAAATCAACTGATAACAATACAGCCAATGCAGATCAATCCACTTCTGCTAATACAGGCAATGAGAATAAAAGTGAGGTCGTAACGAATGAGGTTAAAGCTTCCGAGAATACAAGCAATACGTTGGACACTTCAGATCAGATCAAGGTAAATGATGCGGGTACTTCAAATGTGATCGCGGCAAATGAAAACAAGTCGAATACTGAAAATTCAACAACAACAAATGATCAGGCTAGTACTACGGAATCAGTAAAGACGTCAGAGTCAGCGAATAATTCAGTACCTGAAAATAATACAGAATCAAATGCGAATAAGTCGTCAGATATTTCAAAAAATCAAACAGGCACAAATGAAAATACTTCATTGCCTGATGATGCAAAGTCTTCCGAATCTGTAAACAGCAGTACGAATTCTAATTCTATTACTACTACTAATACTAACAACACAACATCTAACAGTATTTCATCCAGTCAAAGCCTATCAAAAGTTGTATTAGCACCTTCAGAAAAGTATGAAAGAACAACTCAACCGGTTTATTCGGCAGCAAAACCAATTCCTGTAAATGAAGCATTGCCTGATGGCCTGATCTATAAAGTTCAGATCGGAGCATTCCGAAATCCGATCGCACCTGAGCAATTCAATGGAATGAGTCCATTAACAGCGGAAACTACAGCACAAGGGTTTACGAGATACACAGCGGGTCTGTTTACGAAATTCTCAACCGCTGATCAGGTTAAAAATGAGATCCGTCAGTTAGGGTATAAGGATGCATTTGTGGTTATATTCCTTAATGGAAAACGTATTTCTATTGGAGAGGCGATGAAATTACAGAGTCAGGATCCGACAATTACTGTAGCAGCCACAGGAATTATTACTGACAATACAACTTCGCCGGAAAGCACATCTACTGCCTTAAACAATAATTCAAATACAGTAAATTCAGGTAATACGACAAATGAAAATAAGACGAATTCAACTTCTGTAAATACTACAACTCCTGCAATATCAGAAAATGTTGAAGTAGTAAGTGGTTTATTTTATACAGTGCAGGTAGGAGTTTATTCACAGACTGTGAGTTCTTCAAAATTATTTAACATTCAGCCTTTGTATACTGAAAATACTGCAAATGGGTATATCCGTTACAATACAGGGATCTTTAATAATGTTCAGCGTGCTGTTGAAGCAAAGAATATTGTAATTGCAGCCGGAGTTAAAGATGCTTTTGTAACAGCATATTATAAAGGAAGAAGAATATCACTTGTAGAAGCTGCAACATTGGAAACACAAGGCAGTTCAATTTTTTCAACTGATGCTAATATCAATAAATTGCCAAGCACAGGCGCAGGAAGCCGATCTCCGGTAAATACAAATTCAGAATTGAATCAAGGGACAATCGGTCAGGTTCCTGCAGGCAATACAAATACCGCGGCTTTACCGGCAACAACACAACCAGTTAAAACAGAAGTATCACCAATAACAAGTGAGCTTAATAGTACTATTAATCAGAACACTGTTGTTGATTCAGGCGTTGTCTTTAAAGTTCAGATCGGAGCATTTAAAGAAGAAGTTCCTTTAAGTATAGCAAATCAGTTTTTACAGATCGCTAATAAAGGAATTAAGAATTATAAGGATCAGAATGGATTAACGATTTATACTCTTGGCAGTTTTAAATCCTATGAAGAGGCACTTCAATTAAAGAATGAGATCACTGCCACAGTAGCGGATGCTTTTGTTGTAGCTTATAATAACGGCACCAAGATCAGCATTGACGAAGCAAAAACATTACAAAAAAAATAAAATGAGTATTTGGGATTTTGATAAGGAGCATGAGCTGGATGTAGACACGGACGTATTATTAGCACCTGATGAAGTTGTAACGGATCAGCAGCAGATAATAGTTTATAATGATGATTTTAATACATTCGATTTTGTGATCGAATCTCTGATAAAAGTTTGTAAGCATGATGCTGTTCAGGCAGAACAATGCACTTTCCTTATTCACTACAAAGGTAAATGTTCCGTAAAACGTGGTTCCTGTAAAGAGCTGGAGCCAATGTGCACAGCCTTACTTGAGCGAGGCATTACAGCCGAAATAGAATAGTCCATGTACCTGAATGTGGTACGTTTTTTTTATTAAGATTCCAAAACATGATATGAATAACCATTTTCGTCAGAAATGAAAAGAATGGAAATAGTGGCGTGTTTTTCTGTCTGCCGATAGGCGGTACAGGACTTTAATAATAAATTATTACATATGAAATTAAAGGAAATAATTGTCGCACTGAGTATTACGATTGGTTTAACTGCCTGTGTTGAAAAAGTGCCTCTTACCGGTCGAAAGCAGGTTAGCCTCGTAAATGAAAGTGAGCTTGTTGGAATGAGTCTTACAGAATATCAGAAATTTCTGTCTCAGAACAAACCTCTTGCTATTATGGATCCGAGGGCTCAAATGGTTAAAAGAATTGGAGGCAAGATTCAGGCTGCCGTGATTCAATTTATGGGTGAAAAAGGACTAAGCAAAAGGATAGAAGGATACCAATGGGAATTTAATACAGTTGACGACTCAGCTGTTAACGCATGGTGTATGCCTGGTGGAAAAGTTGTAGTGTATACCGGTTTGCTGCCTGTTACACAGGACGAGCAAAGCCTTGCAGTAGTTATGGGACATGAAATAGCGCATGCTATTGCACGTCATGGTAATGAAAGGATGAGCCAGGGAATGCTGGTTCAGCTTGGAGGATTGGCAGTTGCTGTTGCGGTATCACAAAAACCGGAAGCCACTCAGAATATATTTTTGCAATCCTATGGTATTAGTTCCACACTTGGTGTGCTGGCATATTCCCGTACCCACGAAAGTGAAGCGGATAAAATGGGTTTAGTTTTCTCGGCTATGGCCAGCGGTGACATTCTGGGAAAGAATGGCTAAGCAAGGTGGTCAAAAACCACCTGAATTATTGAGCACACATCCTAGCGATGAAACAAGGATCTCGGATATAAAGAAGTTCTTGCCTGAAGCAATGAAATATTATAAGAAAAATTAAAAAAGAGCCGAAAGGCTCTTTATTTTTTTAGGAATTCTTCGAGAGTAACTACGAGATCATTTAACAGAACGAGCCGTTCTGAACTAATACTTTTTTGTTTCTCTTTTATCTTTTTAATACCTTGAGTCAGGTGATCCTTCTCGAATGGTCCTTCCATATTTTCGATAACAGTGATTGCTTCCAAAGAGATAAGATAATCATCGCTTAATGCTAGTAGGATAAAGAACGGAAGATATTTGCTGAAATTGATCTCAGATTCCCAACAGGCAGCCACAAGAATATGTTTCTTTCCATCCGATTCAGGACTTGCAATAGCTGTTAATAATACATCTCCGCCATTGTCTTTTTTTAGTGTAATAAGTGCTTCTTCTCTGATCTCTTTATTTGAAGGATCGGTTAAAAGAGAAATGAGAGTAGACACTTTACCCGCTTTTTCAGGAGAAGGAGTATGTTCCTGATCTATTCCGACAATTGTTGTTATATATTCTTTTGAGTTGAAGTATTTCTCCAGATCGTCATTGTTTTCCATTCAATTATTTTTTACAAATATCAGGAAATTATTTTAACCTGATCATCAGAAATGACCCTAAAAAAAGTTCATGATCTCAATTCTCCATATCAATACTACCACACCGATTATTGCTATAAAAGCACCAATAAGAGATTTGACTGTAATCTTTTCCTTATAGAAAATATACGCAAGAGGTAAAGCGAAAATGGGAACAAGAGAAAATATGGTTTGTGCGACTGAAGGTTTGTTATGAAGAAGAGAAACTGCAAGCATGGATAAACTTACTCCAATCACGGGTCCGAAAATAGTACCAGCCACCGTGTATGGAATGCCTTTGTTCTTATTTTTCAAAACAGGCATTGCATAGGTCTTCAATTTTCCTCTGCAGAAACTAACTAAGAAAATTACAACAGTCGCTGTAACCATACGAAGCCATGTGGCCTGGAAGAAAGGAAGATCAGTTTCATTGATCTGATAAGTAAATCCTTTATTGGCCAGTACAATGCCGACACCCTGGCAAACTGCGGAAAGCATTCCATATAATATTCCTTTTTCCTTAGTGCCATGCTCGTGGTCTTCCATTTGTGCTTTTGCACTTTTACTAAGTGTTAGCCAGATCACACCTGCAATTGTTATGAGAATCCCGAAAACTCCAACAACGTTTATTCGTTCTCCGATTACAAAATAGCCCGTAAATAAAGCTGCTGCAGGAGCAAGGGTTGAAAATATACTTGATATGCGGGGACCGAGAATTGCGTATGAAGTAAATGCAAAATGATCTCCCAGTGCAAGTCCGACCACTCCTGAAAGTCCAAACCACAGCCAATGTTCAGGAAGGGGAGAGCTGAAGAGTCCGGAAAAAGAAACAGGTAAAAATATAAGTGAAAGTATACTTAAAAATAAAACAGCAAGAATTAATCTGAAATGATTCACTGAATCCGGACCTAATCTTCTGGCAGCTTCTGTGAATGGAAAAATGCCGATACTCCACGAAATTGTGGTTGCAACTGCAATTATTTCGCCCAGATAAGAAAACGTAGAAGGCATAAGTGGATGATAAATTAAATAAGTGGTAAATGTACTTTTTTAAAAATTAATCCTGGCATCGAAATTTAATAATGATAATTATTGAAAGCTAACAGGAGTAGCTGTTTTCGCCTCATTAGCAGTATGCTGATAAAAATGTTAATAAGTTGAAATTAGTCCTTTTGGTTTTTAATGTTTAATGAACTCTATTTGTCACAGATTTATAAATGTAAAATCGTATGAAAATAATATATAAAAATCTTATAGTAATTGGCTTGATCATCACCTCATATTCTTTAAATGCACAAACCAATTTTAAGGAAAACACATCTTCAAAAAATTCTTCTGAATCTGAAAAATCCAATGATCTAAGTTCGGGTTTAAGCGGATTTTCTGCTGATGATCTTCTTGTGGTAGTCTATGATATGCTTGGGCGCGAGATCTATTCCAAAGTAGAAGTAAATGAAAAGGATGGTTTTTTGTTTACAAATGTCAGTAACGGAAACAAACTGCCTTCAGGTGTATATTTAATTACTGCGTCAGCGAACGATAATATTTTCCGTCAGAAGCTCATAGTGAAATAATATTCTGTTTGTTTGAAAAGCGGTCATTTCTTTTTGGAAGGAATCGCTTTTTTTTCGACCAGGCAATCCAGTTTATTTCTTAAGCCCGAATATTTCAGTAAATGAACTTTAATGGTTCCTACAACTATAGGGGTTTCAACGTATACAGGCATCCTGTTCTTATCATCTGTCACCCAAACAGTCATACCTTCGCCTCCCTTAAATAAAGTTCCTGCTATAAGCTTTGGTCGAAATTTTATGCATCTTACATCTCCTAGAGTTTCTGAATGTATCACCTCAGTCCCAAGATATCGCACATAGGAAGGGAAGACTTCTCCGTCCAAAACAAATGTGACAGGAATCGTGTCTTTTATCTTATAGCTGGAAAAGTCGATACAGCGCGTGTAATAAATGGCCGTAAGAACATCGTTGGTGCAGGAAGTGATTGAAAGGGAATCGTATTTAATTGGTTTACTATCTCTTTTAGAAGCTGTATAAACTTTCTTTTTTCGACCGTTGAATACATAATCATCAAAAGTATAGTTGCCACCTTCTCTGGCTTCACGCTTGAATCTTAAAGGTTTTAATGTTAAGGTATCAGCATACGATTCATACTTATCATTCACTTTGTAGAACCAGTCATATTTTGGATATGTACTGCCCAACCCAATAAAATGATAAACATGCTGATTGTTCAATTCTGTTTTAACAGCACTAAAGCTGGCCTCTCCGGCCGCAACCCAGATAGCTCCCCAGCTGTAATAGATCTTATAGCTGAAGATCTCATTGCTTTTAAACGTATTGTTGATGGGAGTGCAGGTGGTTTGCGCAAAAGAAAAAAACGTGCTTAAAAGGGAAAAAAAAGTCAGCAGTTTCTTCATCTTTTCAATATATGATCAATGTACAGATGGACTTTTGGCTGCTAGTTCCTTAATCACTTCATCCATGTTTCTTACCGATGGAAAAAAAGAAAGGATTTTCTGAAGAACTGCTTCTACAACTGAATCAGGACATGACGCCCCGCTGGTAAGGATTATATCTACCTGAGGTTTTTCAGGGATGAAGTTATCTGTATGAATATGTTCGTGATTGCGGTAATCGAAATGATAAATGGATGATTTGGATTTTATCTCATCAACCGAAGAGATAAAATAAGTCGGCAGTTTTTCTTCACATAACTCAACGATATGAGAAGTGTTTGAACTATTGTATCCGCCAACAACAATTGCAAGGTCAGCATTTTCTTTGAGAAGCCCGTAGGTGGCTTCCTGATTTTCATTTGTAGCGTAGCATAATGTATCGCGTGTATCAGCGAAGTGTTCCTTTAGTTTATCGGCACTATATTTCATGAGCATTATTTCTTTGAAATATTCAGCGATCTCCTGAGTTTCAACAGCCAGCATAGTTGTCTGGTTTATTACTCCCACACGTATCAAATCCTTTTCCGGATCAAAATTCTCAGAATAATTTCCTTTGAAAATATCCTTGAATTCTTCAACTGAGACCTTACCTAAAATAAAATTCCCTACGATCCTGGCTTCTTTAATATCTTTTACGATGATTGATGGAGCACTTTTTTCACTTCTAGAGAAAGTCGCTTTTGTTTCTTCATGATTTGCTTTGCCATGAATAATAATCGAATAACTGTCCTCTCCGAGTTTTTCGGATTTTTTCCAGACTCTTTCAACGAAAGGACAAGTGGTATCGTATTTACGAACCTCAATTCCCATGCGGTCAAGCTCTTCTTCGATCTTAAGAGTGGTGCCGAAAGCGGGAATAATAACAATATCATTTGGTGTGAGAGCTGTAAAAGGAATAATTGTTTTTCCTGAAGTATCCATCAGAAAACGGACACCGCGTTTAAGAAGATCGTTATTTACTTCCGGATTATGGATCATCTGGCTGAGCAAAAATATACGTTTCTCCGAATTTTCCTCAATAGCTTTGTAAGCAGTTTCTATAGCATGTTCAACACCGTAACAAAAGCCGAAATGTCTTGCAATGAAAAAGCGAACCGGTCCAAAATCAAGGATAGTAGGACTGAAATCCTTCTTGCGGGGATCGCTGATCTTTCTGATCTCCTTAACTTTTGAAATTACGGGGCTTTTATAGAAATCGGGAATATTGAAACTTTTCATGTTGAAGCGCTGCGTTACACTGCAAAATTAAGAATTTAATTGATGCTTTCAACGATTTGATTCGCTACATTTTCAGCATTTACTCTTAATTCAGGAACTGCGGTGGTCTCCCATAAAACCTCGCGAAGCAAGGATCCTACTGCATAAACGTTTTTTACATGTTCGCCTTCTTTATTGAGAACCCGGCCATCAGGAAAACATCTGATCCCCATTTTGAGGTCATTGGCGGAAATAATATTGTTCTGAAGGAGGTTGCCTATAAATACATCATTGATCTCATTGAAGTTAATTTGTGGGCCTGTGCAGTTTACGATCCTCGATACAAAAAACGTTTCCAATTGCTGGTCTGAACGCTTTTTAACAGAAACTTCAAAGCCATTTTCCACAATTGCCACAAACTGAAGCCTTCCTCCAAATACTTCCAATTGTCCGCTCTCAATAAGATCCTTCATTTTCAGATCGATGCCTGTTGGAAGTCTGTGACGTGCAACACCCCAGATATGACGCAAATGTGAAATGAACTGACGTTTATCTTTTGCAGATAGTCTTAACCATGTTTCTTTTGCATAAGGCCTGAAACTGTCAATAATCGCTTGCCAGGCCATGGCATTTTTTTTGCCTTCAGTGATGTGATTTTTAATAATCCGGAAAACTTCAAGCAAGCTTTTATCTTTCACTTCAGAATAGAAATCCGGATATGTAACAGGTGTTGTTATATTGCCCTGAGGGAAATATCCTCTCGGAGAAATTGAATAGATCTTTCCGGTGAACTTTAATGATATCAGGCTGAGAACGCAATCTATCATTGATAATCCGCTACCCATCAGTAAAATGTTCTCTGTAGGTTTAAGACCTTCTAAATACGAATCAGACCAGGGTGATTCAAAATAATGAGAACTTCTCAGAACAGCTTCATCAATACCTTTTGGCGGAGCCGGAGAATAATTGCCCATTGCAAGAACAACATATTCGCATTGAATGCCCGGATGATTATCAATCGTTATAAGATATTTATCATGGGCTTTTTCAATATTCAGAGCTTTATCATGAATGATACTGACCTGAGGATGATTTAAACAAATCGAAGAAATCTCTTTCAGATAATCACCATAGAATGAACGGGGAATGAATTCCTTTTTGAGATTCTCAAATGCTTCATCTTTAAACTCCGGCTGAGTAAGCAGCCAGTTGACAAAATGATCGGGTTTATCGGGGAAAGCGCTCATGCGGCCTGCCGGCACATTCAGCAGGTGTTCCTGTTTTTTTGTACTGAAAGCTACACCTTTGAAAACAGGATAACCTGAGTTTACCAGAATTATCTTGATATCAGTACTTTTTCTGAGTAATTGCAGAGCGGTAATTGTTCCGCTGAATCCACCTCCAATGATACACACTGTTTTCATCTTTGTAAAAATAAGTTATCGAAGAGGAATAGCCGGGTCAGGAGTTTACCTTTTATCAACAATGGTATGTGAATGTTATCTTTCAATATAAAATACCTTTCGCGACAATTGTTTTATTTTTGTAAAACATGAAAAAGAAAAAACCTCTGATCCTTGTCACCAATGATGATGGTGTTTCTGCACCGGGAATAGCTGCTTTAGTTGAAGTTATGAGAACCCTTGGCGATGTTGTGGTTGTAGCACCCGATAAACCTCAGTCGGGAATGGGACATGCGATCACAATAAATTCCACTTTGCGTATAAATAAAGTAAAGATCTATGGCGTTAAGGAAGAATACAGTTGTACCGGAACTCCGGTTGATTGTGTTAAGATTGCTGTAAATAAGATCCTAAAGCAAAAACCGGATCTGTGTGTTTCGGGTATTAATCATGGCTCTAATATGTCTATTAATGTGATTTATTCGGGAACCATGTCTGCTGCTGTTGAAGGAGCAATTGAAGGAATACCATCCATTGGTTTTTCTTTATGTGATAATTCCATTGACGCAGATTTTACGGCATCAAAGAAAATTGTTAAAGCTATAGCAAAAGGAGTTCTTGAAAAAGGTTTACCGAAAGATGTTTGTCTGAACGTAAATATTCCGGTAGTAAAAGGTGATGAGATAAAAGGAATAAAAGTTTGCCGTCAGGCACGTGCAAACTGGATCGAAGAATTGGATGAACGTTTTGATCCGAGTGGGCAACCCTATTTCTGGTTAACAGGTAAGTTCGAGAATTACGATAAAGGAAATAAAGACACAGATGTATGGGCACTTGATAATAACTATGTTTCAATTGTCCCTACGCATTTTGATATGACTGCTCATGAGTCTATTAAGCAGATCAAAAAAATAAAGTTCTAACGTAAAAGATGAATATGAAAAATTATGATTGGAATAAAATGTGGCCGGGAATTATTCTGGGTTTGATCGTCCCGGTTATTACTTATTTTATTTATTACTGGGTGGTTAGTACATTCGGATTAAGAAGGATCAATGTAAGCTTATGCATGATCTCAAATCTGATTCCTTTTTATATGAGCATGAACAGGGAACATTATAACATGACAAAAGGTATCCTGCTTTCAACTATTGTTCTTGCTGTGATTATCGGCTGTTTAAGTTTTTTTACCAGTTATCTTAATATACTTTAATGAAGTATTATATTATTGCCGGGGAGGCATCAGGAGATCTCCATGCTTCTAATCTTATGAAGGAGCTGAGGAAGTTAGATTCAGAATCGTCTTTCAGATGCTGGGGCGGTGACCTGATGAAAGCCCAGGGCGCAGAACTCGTAAAACATTATCGTGATCTTGCATTCATGGGATTTACGGAAGTGCTGATGAATATCAGAACTATATTTAAGAACATTGACTTTTGTAAGTCAGATATATTATCATACAAACCGGATGTATTAATTCTGGTTGATTATCCCGGTTTTAATTTAAGGATCGCTGAATTTGCGAAAGAACAGGGAATAAAGGTTTTCTATTATATCTCTCCTCAGATCTGGGCCTGGAAGCAATCAAGAGTTCATAAGATAAAAAGGGTAGTCGATAAAATGTTTGTGATCCTTCCTTTCGAAAAGGAATTCTATGAAAAAGATGGGATATTTCTACCGATAAGCCTTTAATTGCTTTGCTTCCGGGAAGCAGGAAGCAGGAGATTGATACAATGCTTCCATTGTTTCTTGAACAAACAAAACATTATCCGAAATATCAATTCGTAATTGCAGGTGCTCCTTCACAAAGCAAAGAGTATTATCAGAGTTTCATTAAAGGTAAAGAGGTAAAGATCGTTTATAACATGACGTATCAGCTTCTTCAGCGTGCAGAAGCAGCACTTGTGACATCAGGGACAGCCACGCTTGAAACGGCTCTCTTTAATGTACCTGAAGTTGTATGTTATAAAGGAGGTGCGGTTTCTTATATGATCGCAAGACAATTGATAAAAGTGAAATATATATCCCTGGTAAATCTTATCATGGATAGAGAAATAGTAAAAGAACTTATCCAGAATGAGCTAAATGAAATAAATCTGAAAGCAGAGCTGGATAAGCTATTGAATAAAGATTCAAGAGATAAGTTATTAAAAGATTATTCTGAACTAAGATCGAAGCTTGGAGGTGCAGGTGCATCACAAAAAGCCGCAAAATTGATGGTCAGTTATTTAAAAGGAATATGATTAAAAAGAGATTTTATTTTTTAATGATCTTGTTATTTACAGGAATAATAAGTTCAACTGCAAATGTTGTTAGCATAAGAATATTTACGAGCAGGATCATCAATACTTTTATTTTTTCACCGATTTCGGGCTCATACAAGCTTATGGGAGATGGGAAAGTAGTAGCAGCTTCCGGTGACGGTGCCGGAATTTTTCAGTTAAGTATTGTTGGTGATTCTATTCTATTAAAGACATTTGAAAGAACTATCGGGACGTTTGCTTCAGTTAAGATCTATAATATGTCGGAATTGTCTACTTTTAAAATCAAAGCGGTCGTTCCGGAAAGTAAAGTGAGAACCTATGATGATGGTTTGGAGATCCTGCTATCAGCTGATAAAAAACAATTTATTCTCATCAATAAAGTAGATCTTGAAAAATACATCGGTGGTGTAGTCGAATCAGAATCAGGAACAAGAACAAGCCTGGAATATTATAAATTGCAGTCGATCCTTTGTCGGACTTATTTACTTGCAAACCTTAACAGACATATTGCTGATGGTTTCCAGGTTTGTGATGATGTTCATTGTCAGGCTTACTTAAGCAAAACAAAACAAAGTGATATAGAACAGGCAGTTTTAGCTACGAAAGGATTAGTTGTGGTTGATAATGATCTGAATCTTATAACCGCTGCATTCCATTCTAACTGTGGCGGACAAACAGTAAATTCTCAGGATGTATGGAGTGTTTCCACAAGCTATTTAAAAACAATAAAAGATACATTTTGTTTGAAGCAGCCGCACGCAACATGGCAAAGGAGTATTCCGGTCGAAGACTGGAAAGCTTATTTACAATTAAAACATAAATATCCTGTGGATGATACTTTGAAGATGAATTCAGCAAGTAACTTTTCGCAGAATAATGGACGGTCTATCTACTTCATTGACAAAGATCTGAAAATCCCACTTAAAGTGATCCGTGCAGATTTTCAATTGAAATCTACATTCTTTTCTGTAGAGCAGGTAGGGGAGAATGTTATTTTTAAAGGTAAAGGTTACGGTCATGGAGTTGGATTATGTCAGGAAGGGGCTATGCGGATGGCTAAACAAAAACGTTCCTATAAAGATATTTTATCTTTTTATTACCGCGATGTTCACTTGGTTGATCTTTCTGCGTTAAACTATTTCAGGCAGGAGTAGATTGTACGGATACTAATCTTTGCGAATTTACGAATTGTCATGACTACAATAGGTGCGTTGTCAAAGAGTGCGGGGGGATTTGACAATTCCCGAAATTTCTTACCTTTATCTGTGTTCGTTTTTCATAAAAAATATTTCTTTCTGTTCTGCCTGTGTTCTTTCACAAGCAAGGTTTCATTCTCCCAAACCGATTCAGCCGTTCACTCTTCTTTGAATAAAAAGCGCCTCGCTGTCGTGGTTTCTTCTGAAGCTGCTCTTTATGGAGGATCCCTTATTGGATTGAATGAATTATGGTATGAAGATTATCCACGCTCTTCTTTTCATTTTTTTGATGATAGCCAGGAATGGCTGTTAATGGATAAAGTTGGCCATGTTACGACTTCTTATTATGTGGGAAGAATAGGGATCGGATTTATGAAATGGAGTGGAGTATCACGGAAAAAAGCCATCTGGTATGGTGGAATGTTGGGTTCGGTTTATCAAACTACCATAGAAGTGCTAGATGGATATTCCGCAGAATGGGGATTTTCAGTTGGTGATTTTGCTTCAAATACAGTCGGATCATTGTTGTGTATTGGTCAGGAACTCGCATGGGATGATCAACGGATAGTTTTGAAATATTCTTTTAGACAAAGTGAATATTCGGAATATCGTCCGGAAATATTAGGAAGTAATTTGCAGGAAAATATTCTTAAAGATTATAACGGACAAACATACTGGCTTTCTGTGAATCCATATTCATTCATGAGTGAAAAAAGTAAATTTCCTAAATGGCTTAATATTGCTGTTGGTTATGGTGCAGATGGAATGACAGGCGGTAACTTTAATCCTCCTTATATTAATAAAGAAGGTACTCAATTGTATTTCGATCGTTACCCTCAGTTTTATCTTTCCCTTGATGTTGACCTTACAAGAATAAAAACGAAATCGAAGTTCTTAAAGGCTGTTTTCTATTCAATCGGATTTATTAAAATTCCGGCTCCGGCTGTGGAGTTTAATAAGAATGGCGTGAAGGGAAGTTGGTTGGGTTTTTAGTCACACTTGTTTTTCTTAATGTTCTTCCATGTGTTAAGTCATAATTAATTCACACAGTCTCCGCTAGAAGAAGATCCCTCCAGCAAGGTCGGGATGACAAACTGCTTCTAAACAACTCTTAGAAAGCGAAATTCCTGTGATTCTCACCAGATTCCGTTCCTCTATAGTAAAAAAAACAAACGCTAATAAAGTTAATCTTATGTCTCTTTGTATCCTTAGTTCCTTCCTTGCTCCGCTGAGGCTTGGCGAAGGCGAGAGTGGTGAAAACTAATTGTAAAAAGGAATCAGTTTATTAGTCCAGCCTTCTCTCTCTTATGGTAATCATGGATCAGGATCATGTACCATATAACTCCAATGCTGTATAGCGCAGCGGTAATAAGAAAGATATTTACATAATCAACATTCAGATGTCGCAGTATCCCGAATATAATTGCGGAGAAAAATGTTGATCCCGACCAGATGGCAGATGTTAAACCGCTTGTCATTTCACGATTACGGGAACCTACATACTTCATGGTTATATCAGAGGTCATAGGTGCAGCAATGTTCATAAGCGGCTGACGCACCAGGTAAAAAACGACAGCGATCACAATTGCTGTGCTCATGTAATTGTAATATTGTGTTGTTGCCATTACTATCAAAGCCATGATAGCCAATGATTGAGTAAGCGGTACCGCTCTTTTATATCCTATGCCTTCTTTAATTTTAGGAACCCACAACGCTGCATAAGCAACAATAAAAGATGCAGAGAATGACATGTAAGAAAATTCAGCAGTTGTCATTCCATGCACATTTGAAAAGAACAAGCTGATGAAGGGGATTGTAAATCCTGCTCCAAATGCAATAATGGAAGTAGGAACCATTGCTTTAAAAATGATCATCCAGTCGTATCCTTTAAGATTGCTTCTCTTTTCATGTAATGTTGGAACATGTTCGGTTTTATTCACTTTCATGATAAAGTAAATCCCGCTGAAGCTTAATATCACTATTCCGAACAGCAAATTTTTTTCATTAAAAAGGACAGGATCTATTGTATTGAAAACTCCGATAAATAGAAAACTTATGATGCTTGCAATACTCCAGGTAGCAAAATTTAATGTGATCGCGGAAGTATGCTGATGCAGAGGAACATTTCGAAGAATATAAGGTAAGACCGGTATCTGAATAAAAGTATACGCGGTTCCCCAAAGTAAATGAGAAGCCATAAGAAGGACAGTGGAGTGAATGTGCACTCCAATTAAAATGAGTAATCCGAATAAAGGAACACCAACAGCCGCTATATAGAACATTGGCAGGATCTTTCTGCCTTTAATATACATTCCCAGGCTGATCGCGAGAGCAAGCATTCCGAGATAACGGTAAGAAGTAAAGTTTGCATACTCAGCATCACTGTAACCTTCAACCTGCATGTACAGAGGAAGAATTGACATGAATGAAACATTGATCATCTGCACAAAAAATTCAACCACAATTACATTAATAACTGAGCGATCTAGTTTTGCATAATCTCTTATCACCGTGATCATACTAGGCCATTCGGGTTTTAATGTATTCTGCTATCGCTTCGATATCTTCCGGTTCAAACCACTTAACCTCGTTATCTCTTCTGAACCAGGTAAGCTGACGCTTAGCAAATTTTCTTGTGTTTTGTTTAATCAGTTCAATTGCTGCCTGAAGGTCTGTCTTATCATCAAGATGATCGAACAATTCTTTGTAACCCACTGTCTGCAACGCATTGTTGTACTTAAATGCAATCAATGATTTTACTTCCTTTAATAATCCTGCATGCATCATTTGATCAACACGATCATTTATCCGTTGATATAAACGTACTCTGTCTGTGTTTAAGCCGATCTTAATAATATTAAAATTTCTTGATTTTATCTTTCCTTCACGAAGAGAGGAGTAGGGTTTACCTGTTGTGAGGCATACTTCAAGAGCACGGCTAAGTCGCTGAGGATTATTCAGGTCGACTTTTTTATAATAAACCGGATCAAGCTCGGCCAGCATTTTTTGAAGTGCTTCAATTCCTTCATCAGTTAATAAAAGATCTATTTTTTCTCTTATTGCATCATCAGCTTCAGGAAGTTCATCAAAACCTTTGCATACCGCATCAATATACAGACCTGAACCGCCTACAAGTATTGCGGTATCCCTGGTTTTAAAAAGCCGGTCAAGTAATTCGATAGCTTCATTTTCGTATTTGCCTACATTATATTGTTCTGAAATAGAATGCGAATCAATAAAGTGATGAGGAAACCCATTCATTTCCTGGAGGGTTGGCTTGGCTGTTCCAATACTTAACTCCTTAAAGAATTGACGGGAATCTGCTGAAAGGATCTCAGTATTAAACTTTTCTGCGAGATGGATTGCAAGGCTTGTTTTCCCAATCGCAGTAGGACCTGCTATAACAATAAGGTATTTATTTGTTTTCACAAAAGAAGTAATGATATCCTAATCTCTGAATTGTAACATTTTAAATTTGTGACAGAAAGCTAAGTCGAAGTTAGAGTTATGTTATTACAGTCTACGGACTACTAACTACCAACTACGGACTAATTAAAAGTCATCATTATCACGACCTTCTCCACCGCCTTCGAAGTCATTACTTTCTTCTTCGTCATGCATTTCTTCATCCTCTTCTGCAGCCTCTTCTTCTTCACCTTCTTCACCTTCAAGTAAAGCAGTTTCATCCTCACTGTGTGCAAGTGTATAAGCTTCATCATCACTGTGAGGCTCATTGTCATCGATATCATCATCTTCTCCAACCGGAACAACTACATCATTTGCATTATGCTGTTTTGGAGATTCACCGGCTGTTTTAGCGATCTTAGGATAAGTAGCTTTTGCATCATCAGGTACGATCTTCAGCAATTCTACCATGAATGTCCATTGAGCTTTCGGGTCATATATGTAAACGAATTTCTGATGAGGATCATCAATCAAAAGGGCCATCTTGCATTTTCCCATCTGGCGTAATCCTTCTGCAGGTTTAAGTCTGATCTCTTCACCTTTTCTCCAATAATCATCACTGATAAAGAAAGAAGCGTTGTGTTGATTATCAAATCCAACGGATTGAATTATAGTATTGTGAAAATCTTCAAAAGTCTGAGTGGATTTTATTTCTATTTCGCGGTAAACATCTTCGTTGTCTTCGAAAGTGATCTTAAAACGGTAAATCATTGAAAAAGGATTAAAAAAT
>JAJTCJ010000160.1 GCA_021323165.1 Bacteroidota bacterium
ACAGGAAAGTAAAAATGATCTCTTCAACATTTTCAATCAGTGGATAAGAACAAATTTACTGAAATTGAGCCTCTTAAACAATTATTTTTTCCCTACTACAAGCTCGACCATGCTGCCTTTATCAAAATAAGTATTAGCAAGTTCTCTTATCTGTGAGGGAGAAATATTTTTAATGGTCGACATATATTTATCGAAATAATCATACCCCAGATTGTATTCGAGCAAGCCTTTGAATCTGTCAGCAAGCGCAAATGGTCCGTCAACATTACGCAAGAACGTTCCAAGCATATAATTCTTAACCAGTTTAAGCTCTTCGTCACTAACAAGCTCTTCACGTAAGCGGTCCATTTCAGAATAGATCTCTGTTAAAGCATTTTTGCAGACATCCACTCCAACTTCTGTGGTAATAAAGAAATAACCACCATGCTTCAATGAAACTAATCCCGAACCGATACCATACGTATAACCTTTGTCTTCACGAATATTCGACATCAATCTTGATCCGAAGTAACCTCCGTAAAGAGTATTTAAAACCTGCATCGGATGATAATCCGTATGAGTTTTATTGAACATGATCTTTCCTATCCTAATAGCAGACTGCAAAGCATCATCCTTATAAACGAGATGTTGTTTTTCCTGAGTGGAGTTTATTTCAATCGTCTTTTGCGAAAACTGATTTAATCCGCTCCAATCATTTCCACCAAATAAATTATCCAATTGTGTGTATACATCATCATCAACTTTACCGGCAAGTATGATCCTGCAGTTGTTTGATCTATAATGTGTCTGATAAAATTGAATAAGATCTTCTCTTTTGATTCTTTCAAAATCCGCATCCTTAACATCCCTTCCATACGGATGCTGTTCTCCGAAGACCAATTCGGAAAAACGTTTACGTGCAACAGTTGCAACCTTTTGATTATTTACAAGAAATTTCTGTTTTTTATTCTTAAGATGAGTGTTTAGTTCTTCCTGGGGAAAAACTGCATCTTTTATCACTTGTTCAACAACCGGAAGAGTAGCTTTCAGATGTTTATTTAGTGTATATAATATTACAGAAGCACTGTCTTGTTCAACTCCCAATTCAAGAAAAGCTCCATAAAAATCAACAGCATCCGCGATCTGGGCTGCAGTCATTTTCGATGTTCCTTCCTCAAGCATAGAGTTAACGGAAGCAGCCTGCAATGTCATACTCTGATGATACATCCCTGCCGAAAACAAAAATTCGATCTTAATGATCTCCTGAGTACCCGCATTAACAGCATAAACAGGGATATTATTACGAAGGCGCTTTTCTGTTGCGTGAATCAGCTCAACTTTTTCGATCGCTTTAAAGGCCGGAATTATTTTTCTATCGACTACTTGCATAATTATTTTTTTAAAGCGTTCTTATTTTTTTGCTTTGTAATACAATGTTGAGCAATTTTCTTTTTTGAAAATTATATTGGCTTGTTCCATTATCTGATCTGCAGTAACTGCAAGATATTTCTCAACCTCATGATTGATCATCGCTGCATCACCAAGTAATTCTGAGACAGCCAGATTTGTAGCTTTATTAAGAACATCCACTTCACCAAACACATGCGAAGCTTCTGTTTTATTTTTCACCTTAATAAGTTCATCTGCGTTTACTGCTTCCTTTTTAATTTTATCAAGCTCGGCATTTATAGCAGCATCAGCCTCTTCCATGGTAATACCTTTTGTCAGTTTACCGGAAATAACGAACAAACCTTTATCAAAATCACCCATTACATAAGCACTGATATCGCTGAAAAGCTTTTTATCCTTGATAAGAGCGTTATGCATCCGCGAGGAATTACCTCTTGAAAGAATATCTGAGATAAGATCAACAGCATAGTATTCTTTATCGTAACGGGAGCACATGTGATATGCCTTATAAATTGCATCTACAGGAACATCGCGTTCGACAGTAAGAGTTCTTTCTTCTTTTTGTTCGGGCTCCGGGATCAAATTCCTTTTATTATCAGGGCCTTTGGGAATCGGCCCGAACCATTTTTGAGACAATGTTCTTACTTCGCCTAAGGATACATTTCCAGCTACCACCATAATAGCATTATTAGGACAATAGAATTTCTTGAAGAAATTTTTAACATCTTCTATTTTAGCATTTTCGATATGCGAAATTTCTTTGCCGATCGTATCCCATCTGTATGAATGAACTTTGTATGCCATTGGCCTGAGAAGTAACCACACATCACCATAAGGCTGATTAAGATAACGCTGTTTGAATTCTTCGATCACTACATTCCGCTGCACTTCCAGGCTCTTTTCAGAAAAAGCCAAGCTTAACATCCTGTCGCTTTCCAGCCAGAAACCGGTTTCAAGATTATCGGCAGGTAATGTCAGATAATAATTAGTAATATCATTTGTGGTAAAAGCGTTGTTTTCTCCGCCTACCATTTGAAGAGGTTCATCATAATTTGAAATATTTACGGATCCTCCGAACATGAGATGTTCGAACAAGTGAGCAAAGCCTGTTTGTTCAGGGTCTTCATCGCGTGCACCAACATTATATAAAATATTTATACAAGCCAAAGGCGTGGATCTGTCCTCATGAACAATCACTTTCAGACCGTTAGGCAATTCAAACTTTTCATAATTTATCATAATGATGTAAAAAGTTATCTGTTAATAGTTAAAAATATGAGGACAACAGTTTAAATTAAAAATTATTTAAAAGTTCCTTTTTAGCAGAATGGTATTCTTCAATGATCTCCTCCAATATTTCTTTGGCAGGCATAACCTTTTTTATAATTGCAGAAATTTGTCCGATCTCAAGTTCACCCTGCTCAAGATCTCCCTCAAACATTCCCTTTTTTGCTCTGCCTCTTCCTAATAAACCGGAAAGTTCTTCCACAGAAGCACAATTATTTTCGGCATTCTGAACATCTTCGAAAAATTTGTTCCTGAGAAGTCGAACCGGAGTGAGTTGCTTAAGCATTAGTTTGGTATCGCCTTCCGATGAGTTTATTACCCTTTTTTTAAATTCAGGACTTGCAGAAGATTCCACAGAAGCAACAAAACGACTTCCGATCTGTACTCCATCAGCACCTAATGCTATCATTGCCAGCATAGCTCTTCCTGTGGCTATTCCTCCAGCAGCAATAACAGGTATTGTAACCGCTTTTTTTATAATAGGAATAAGACAAAGGGTAGTTGTTTCTTCCCTCCCATTATGGCCTCCGGCTTCAAAACCTTCAGCTATAACAGCGTCTACACCTGCTTCTTCTGCTTTTATCGCAAATTTGGAATTAGAAATGGCATGAACCACAGTAATACCATTATTTTTAAGGATCCTGGTCCAGGTTTTCGGGTTGCCGGCCGATGTGATGACAATTTTTACGCCCTCCGAAATAATAATATCCATATGCTTGTCAATATCAGGATAAAGCATTGGTACATTAACCCCAAAAGGTTTATTTGTGGCCTTTTTACACTTTTGAATATGCTCCCTCAATACATCCGGGTACATGCTACCACTTCCAATAATCCCTAAACCTCCTGCATTACTAACAGCTGCAGCTAATTCCCAACCGCTGCACCAGATCATCCCGGCCTGCACTACCGGATACTGAATCTTAAATAGTTCGGTGATCTTTTTGGACATTATTTGGATTTTTTTATCTTTGTAAAAGAGGTACGAAGGTAAAAAT
>JAJTCJ010000072.1 GCA_021323165.1 Bacteroidota bacterium
GGCTGCCCGAATGATCGTTGAGAATAAAGATTACACAGGTGCTAATGTTGCACCGCCAACAATGTGTTATTATTCTAAATTAAAAACAAGCGGTGGATATTGCCGTACCTGCATAGTTAAAGTAACGAAAGGTTCTGAAAAGGATCCTCGTCCTATGCCAAAGCCGGTAGCAAGCTGCAGAACCAATGTAATGGATGGAATGGAAGTTCAGAACTTAACTTCTCCTGATGTATTGGAGGCACGCAGAGGTGTTGTTGAATTTCTTCTTATCAATCATCCTTTAGATTGTCCTATCTGTGATCAGGCCGGAGAATGTGATCTCCAGAATTTAGGTTACGGACACGGAATGGCAAAGACGCGTTACGATTTTAAACGCAGAACTTTCCAGCAAATCGATATCGGTCCTTATATTAAATTGCACATGACACGTTGCATTCTTTGTTATCGTTGTGTAAAGACTGCAGATCAGATTACCGATACACGTGTTCATGGTGTTTTGAACAGAGGAGATGTTTCTGAGATCAGCACGTATATCAAGAATGTGATCACAAACGATTTCTCAGGAAATGTAATTGATGTGTGCCCTGTTGGTGCCTTAACGGACAGAACATTCCGCTTTAAGAGCCGCGTTTGGTTTACTAAACCAATGGATGCTCATCGTGCATGTACAAAGTGTACCGGTAAAGTTGCTTTGTGGTTAAAGGGAACAGATGTATTGCGCGTAACAGCAAGAAAAAATATCTGGGGTGAAGTGGAAGAGTGGATCTGTAATGAATGTCGTTTCGAGAAGAAAAATGTTCATGACTGGACAATTGAAGGACCTCGTCATATCGAGCGTCAATCAGTGATCTCACAGAATCATTATGAGAATCTTGCTCAGTTGAAATTGGATATCAATAAACAGCAAAAACAATTGTCAGCTTTAAAATAGATATTACACCTGTTGTCTTCAGGACATCAGATGAAAAAAAATTACTATGGGATTAACAGATTTATTGGTTTACAAAGGAATAATGGTTCTTGCGGTTTTTGCAATTACATTATTGGTTGCCACATACAGCACTTATGCAGAACGTAAGATCGCGGCATTTCTTCAGGATCGTATCGGGCCGGACAGAGCAGGACCATTTGGAATTCTTCAGCCTTTAGCTGATGCCGTGAAAATGTTCATGAAAGAAGAGATGATCCCATCTGTTTCAAACAAAACATTATTTATTCTTGGGCCTTCTGTTGCAATGTTAACAGCTTGTTTGACAGGTGTTGTTATTCCTTGGGGAAGTTCTTTATGGATCAATGGAACAGAATATCCTTTGCAGATAACCGATTTGAACATTGGTATCCTTTATTTATTCGGAGTAATATCTTTAGGTGTTTATGGTATCATGATCGGAGGCTGGTCTTCCAACAATAAGTATTCTTTGCTTGGAGGTATTCGTGCATCTTCTCAAATGATCAGCTATGAAGTAGCAATGGGATTGTCGATCATTGCGCTTGTAATGACAACCGGAACATTAAGCTTAAGAGATATTGCTGCACAGCAGTACGGTTGGCACTGGAATGTTGTTTATCAGCCGTTGGGATGTCTGATCTTTATCATCTGTGCTTTTGCTGAAACCAACCGTGCTCCTTTCGATCTTCCTGAATGTGAAACCGAATTAGTTGGAGGTTATCACACGGAGTACAGTTCCATGAAATTAGGATTCTTCCTTTTTGCCGAATACATCAACATGTTTATTTCTTCTGCAGTAATCTCTACATTCTATTTTGGAGGATACAACATGCCGTTTGTAGGACGCTGGGTTCATGATCCAAACTGGTTAGCAGTATTAGGAATTGTTTTCTTGTTTGTAAAAATTTCATTCTTCATTTTCTTCTTCATGTGGGTTCGCTGGACATTGCCGCGTTTCCGTTATGATCAGCTGATGAATTTAGGATGGAAGATATTGATCCCGCTTTCGATCTTTAATATCGTTATTACGGGATTTGTGATGTACTTCACCGGACATCTTAATTAGTAAGCAATTGGCCAGTAGGCAAATTGATAAAATTGAAATAAATTATAAAAACATACAGTTCGTAAAATTGCCTATTGCAAATTGCCAACTGCCAACTGAACAAAAATGCAATTAACTAACAGATCAAAAGTTGTTTCCAAAAAAGAAATGACTCTTATGGAAAGAATGTATCTGCCGGCTATTTTCAGCGGGATGATGATCACATTCTCTCACTTTTTCAGAAAGAAACCGACCATAAAATATCCGGAACAGACACGCGCATTCAGCGGAGTTTATCGCGGACAACACGTGTTAAAACGTGATGAGAATGGTGCGGAGCGTTGTACTGCTTGCGGACTTTGCGCTGTTGCATGTCCTGCGGAAGCGATCACTATGACTGCAGCAGAGCGTCAGCCGGGTGAAGAGAATTTATACAGAGAAGAGAAATACGCTGCTAAATACGAGATCAATATGCTGCGTTGTATTTTCTGTGGTGATTGCGAAGAAGCTTGTCCGAAAGAAGCGATTTTCTTAACAGACAGAAAAGTGGACACAATGTATAATCGCGGATCTTTGAATTTTGGAAAAGATATTCTTGTTGAGTCGAGAGAGAATCCTATCGACCTTTCAAAACGTCAGACGCCTGCAGTAAAAGAATTTAAAAAGGATATGCATTTTCAGCATAATCAGACACACGATCTGAATACGAGAACAGAAATGAAATCCGAGAATCCTCGCCCCGTGCAGAAAAAGAAACCAGGAAATAGCTAAAAAAGAAACGAATTTTTATATGATAACTTACTTATTTTACTTCCTTTCATTCTTAGCAATTATGTTTGCTTTGATGGTTGTGCTTTCAAAGAATCCTATTCACAGTGTATTATATCTTGTACTTACTTTCTTCGCGATAGCAGGTCATTATGTCCTGCTGAATGCTCAGTTTCTTGCCGCGGTTCACATTATTGTTTATGCAGGAGCGATCATGGTTCTGTTCCTTTTCGTGATCATGTTGCTGAATCTTAATAAAGAAACTGAGCCCCATAAAAGCATCTGGCTTAAAGCATCTGCGGCAGTGGCTTCAGGATTGTTATTATTAGTGTTGGTTGGTTCATTAAGAAATGCTGAGCTTATCACTGCTGCCAATCCATACAATCCAAGCATAGGCTTGATTGAAAATCTCGGACAAACATTGTTTCATGAGTTTTTATTACCATTCGAAGTTGCATCTATTCTTTTGTTAGGAGCAATGGTTGGAGCAGTAATGCTTGGGAAAAAGAATATTAAATAATTTGCCGATCTCTGATTGACAGATTAAAGAATTAAAAATTAACAGAACAAATACTCAGTGCGGCTTAGTGATCTAAGTGCCTTAGTGGTAAAAAAAGAAATATGTCAGCTATACAAACTATTCCAATTAACTGGTATCTATTATTAAGCGTTGTGCTTTTTACAATAGGTGTGTTAGGTGTGCTTTTCAGAAGAAATGCAATCATCATTTTTATGTCGGTTGAGTTGATGCTTAACGCAGTTAATTTATTACTTGTGGCATTTTCAAGTTATTTGTCTGACAGTAAAGGACAGGTTTTTGTATTCTTTATAATGGCTGTAGCTGCCGCGGAGGTTGCGGTTGGATTAGCAATCCTGATGAGTGTTTACAGAAATTCTAAATCAACGGATATAAACGACCTTAGCAGGTTAAAAGGATAAAAAAATTAGTTGGCAATAGGCAGTAAATTATATACTGTATGTTTTAAAAATTGAAAAAATTATGATAAAGTTAATCTGGTTGGTTCCTCTTCTTCCTTTGATCGGTTTTTTGATCATTGGATTATTTGGGAAAAAATTATCAAAGAGTCTTGTTGGTATTATCGGAAGCGGAGTGGTGCTTGGTGCCTTTGGCGTTTCACTTGGGATTTTTCTTCAGCTTGCTGAAGGTGCTGAACAATCAACCACGATAGATCTTTTTAACTGGATATCTGCAGGTAAACTTTCTATTCCTTTCTCGTTTTTAGTTGATCCACTATCATCTTTATTTTTACTTATCATTACGGGCATCGGTTTCCTGATTCATTTGTATTCTACAGGTTACATGCATGACGATGAAGGATTCTCCCGCTTCTTTGCTTACCTTAATCTTTTTATCTTCTTCATGCTTTTACTTGTATTAGGTTCCAATTACCTGATCATGTTTGTAGGCTGGGAAGGGGTAGGATTATGTTCATACTTACTGATCGGATTCTGGTTCAAGAACACTGCTTATAACAATGCTGCGAAAAAGGCTTTCATCATGAATCGTATTGGTGACCTTGGGTTCCTTTTAGGTATCGTTTTGATCTATGTTACATTTGGAAGTATTTCTTATCATGATGTATTTGAACAGGCAAAAAGTTTAGCAACAGGAACACCTGTTCTAACAGCTATCACATTATTATTATTTGTTGGTGCAATGGGTAAGAGTGCTCAGCTTCCTCTATACACATGGTTACCTGATGCGATGGCCGGCCCGACTCCTGTGTCTGCACTGATTCACGCTGCTACAATGGTAACGGCTGGTATCTATATGATCGCACGTTCTAATATCCTGTACACGCTTTCGCCTGATACAATGGCTGTTGTTGCTGTGATAGGTGTTTGCACAGCATTGTTCGCTGCTACGATTGGCCTTGCACAAAACGACATTAAAAAAGTTCTTGCATATTCTACAGTATCACAATTAGGTTACATGTTCCTTGCTTTAGGAGTTGGTGCTTACACAGGAGCTGTGTTTCACGTTATGACGCATGCATTCTTTAAAGCATTATTATTCCTTGGTGCAGGAAGTGTGATTCACGCAATGAGCGGTGAGCAGGATATCCGTAAAATGGGTGGACTGAAGAAATACATTCCGATTACTCATTTTACTTTCCTTATCGGTACACTAGCCATTTCTGGTTTTCCTGGTTTTTCAGGATTCTTTTCAAAGGATGAAATTCTTGCGCACGCTTATGAACACAACAAGGTCTTATGGCTTGTGGGTGTTCTTACAGCGGGGATGACAACGTTTTACATGTTCCGTTTGTATTTTCTTACATTTAAAAATACATTCCGTGGAACTCACGAACAGGAACATCATCTTCATGAATCACCTAAATCAATGACAATTCCATTGGTCGTTCTGGCTATACTTTCACTTGTTGGAGGTTTGGTCGGAATTCCTGAAGTTTTAGGCGGACACCATTTCCTTGAAGAATTCTTAGCACCTGTATTTGATGATTCGCATTTCCGTTTAGTTCACCATTTATCGCACGAAACCGAATACATCTTAATGGGTGTTGCCATATCAGTGATGGCATTAGCAATTTATTTTGCATACAAAACATATGTTACGGATAAAAAATTACCTGCAGCAGAAGGTGACGAATTACAGCCTGTACACAAACTTGTTTACAGAAAATACATGATCGATGAATTGTATGAGGCAGTTATAACAAAGCCATTGAATTTTATTGGTGAAGGCTTACACAAGGTAGTTGATAATCAAATTGTGGATGGATTAGTGAACAGCTGCGGATATGTTGTGAACGGTGTAAGCGGTGTGATCAGAAAAGCACAGACAGGAAATATAGGTTTTTATGTATTTGTAATGGTGATCAGTATCGTATTGATATTATTCACCCAACTATTTTAGAACAACGAATAACGAATTAGTACGAATTTACGAATCTGTGTGTTTGAATTTATTGAATTGAAAATTTAGGATCAGACCGAACAAACATTTTGTTCTTCGCGACTTAAAAAATATAAAACTTAGCGCGTTAGCGTCTTTGCGGTAAAATTAAAAAGTTAGAATTTATAGATATATGATCACATTATTACTGATATTTTTTCCTTTAGTTGCAGCACTGATGCTGTTGATGGTAAAAGGCGAACAGGTTAAGAAAGTTGCTCTTGCTGCAGCAATTATTGAATTTGTAATTTCTATTGCTGCTGTTGTACAATTCCAGCACAACGCTGACACTCAATTCGAATTCAACAAACCATGGATCCAATCGCTTGGTATTAGTTTTCATGTTGGAATGGATGGGATTTCATTACTACTTGTCTTACTGACAGCCTTCCTTGTTCCCATCATTATTTTAACTTCTTTCAAAAAAACATATAAAAATCCGACCGCATTTTATTCATTGATCCTTGCCATGCAGTTTGCATTGGTTGGCGTGTTTGTTTCACTTGACGGATTTTTATTTTATGTGTTCTGGGAGCTTGCTCTTATTCCTATCTACTTTATTTGTTTATTGTGGGGGGCAGAAGATCGCGCACGAATTACTTTCAAGTTCTTTGTATATACATTGGCAGGATCATTATTAATGCTTGCAGGTTTCATTTATTTATATCAGCATACAGCGAATCACACATTTGATATTGCTGAAATGTATGCAGCCGGACAAAGTCTTGATATTGTTCACCAGGGATATGTGTTCTGGGCGATATTCATGGCATTCGCTATTAAGATGCCGGTATTTCCTTTTCATACATGGCAGCCTGATACATACACAACTTCACCAACACAAGGCACAATGCTGCTTTCAGGGATTATGCTTAAAATGGGTACATACGGAGTGATCCGTTGGTTGTTGCCTGTTGCTCCGCTTGGTGTTGAACATTGGGCGCATTTAGCAATAACACTTGCGGTAATAGGAATTGTTTACACTTCATGTATTGCGATCGTTCAGAAAGATTTTAAACGTTTGATCGCTTATTCATCCATCGCTCACGTTGGTTTAATTGCTGCAGGAATTTTGGCCGGTAACACTCAAGGAGTTCAGGGTGCAATGATACAGATGATCAGTCATGGTGTGAATGTGGTTGGTCTATTCTTTATTGTTGATATGATCCAGTCACGATTAGGCACGAGAGATCTTAGTGTTTTAGGTGGAATCAGAAATCTGAATCCTCAATTTGCTGTGTTGTTCCTGATCATTCTTTTGGGAAGCGTTGCTTTGCCTTTAACGAATGGTTTCGTTGGCGAGTTCTTATTGATCAATGGTGTTTATCAATACAATGCTTGGTTAGCAGCTTTTGCCGGTTTAACTGTGATACTTGGAGCGGTTTATATGCTGCGCAGCTATCAGTCTATAATGCTTGGAGAAACAAATGCGGTAACAGCAGTATTTCCTCCATTGGAAGGATATGAAAAAGCAGTGTTGTTTATAATTTGCGCAGCTATAATTGTATTCGGTGTGTATCCTAAACCATTACTTGAAATTTCTGAACCTGCTGTAGTAAAGCTTGTGGATAATTTCAGAACAGCAATTGGAAAATAAAGCCTCTTAATCGGGCGAAATAAAAAATAAATTTTGTGTTCCATAAAAGGAACAGGAGTGAAAAACAAAAAATATGACAGCATTAATATTACTTTCTGCATTAGGTGTAATAGCATTACTGGCTGAGATCTTCAGCTTTAAAAAATTATTATTTCCTGTTGTTGTTCTCGGACTTATTACAACATTTGTTTTGAACCTGGTTGACTGGAACACAGATAAATCATGGTACGGAATGATGCGTGCATTCTCTTCCGTACTTATCGGGATCACCACTCTTTGGTTCATTATGGCGGAAGGTTTTTTCAAAGAAGAATCAAGTCTGACAGATCATTTTGCTTTAATATTATTCGCACTTGTTGGGGGCGTAGTAATGGTTTCATACACGAACATGACAATGTTGTTTTTAGGTATTGAGATACTTTCAATTCCAATGTATGTTCTGGCGGCAAGCAAGAAGGATGATGTCGCTTCGAATGAAGCCGGATTCAAATATCTTATTCTTGGTGCATTCTCCACAGGATTTTTACTTTTTGGAATTACATTGATCTACGGTGCTACAGCATCTTTTGATCTTCCTGTAATTGCGGATTTTATTAGTTCACATAATGGAGCTGTTCCTTCAATGTTCTATGCGGGGATCTTGCTTATGCTTATTGCAATGGTGTTTAAAGTATCTGCTGTTCCGTTTCATTTCTGGGCACCGGATGTTTACCAGGGAGCACCGACATCGGTTACTGCTTTTATGGCAACCATCGTTAAAACAGCAGCGTTTGCGGCATTCCTTCGTTTGTTCGCTTCAACATTTGCCGGAGCAGGATCAATATGGATAGATGTTCTTTGGGTGATTGCAGCTTTAACATTACTTGTTGGAAATATCACAGCTGTAATTCAAACAAGCACAAAACGAATGCTTGCGTATTCAAGTATCGCACACGCAGGTTACATGCTGCTTGCACTGATAGCTTTAAATCAGTTTACTCAAAGTTCTGTATTATTTTATTCATTGGCTTATTCGATCGGATCGATTGCTTCATTCGGAGTTTTAAGCATTGTAACTGCGTCACGGGGCAACGATACAACAGAAGCATTTAACGGTTTGGCGAAAACAAATCCTTTGTTAGCGGTTGCAATGACAGTTGCATTGCTTTCCCTCGCAGGTATTCCTCCAACAGCTGGTTTCTTTGCAAAGTATTACATCTTTAATGCAGCCTTCTTAAGCGGTTATGGCTGGTTGGTTTTAATTGCGATACTTGCTTCTTTGATCGGTGTGTACTATTATTTCCGTATCATCATCGCGATGTTCTTTAAGGAATCGAACGGGAATGCTTCGATTGAAGTAACGGTAAATCACAAGCTGATGTTCATCATCACTATCCTGTTAACTATCGCTTTAGGATTGTTCCCGGACTTTATAATTAGGTTGTTGTAAAGCCACATTTTTTTCGATAATGGCTGTGGCCCTGCATTTGCAGGGTTTTTTTTATTATCTTTACACTTCAGTGAAAAAAACAGCCACAATATCCTTATTGGTTCTTGCATTAACTTCTTCGTTTTCGCAAACCTTCGACTGGGTCAAAAAGATCGGAGGGAAAAGTTTTGATTATGCTTCGGACATAAAACGTGACATTAACGGTATAATCTACGCTATTGGAACATTTCAGGATAGTTGTGATATGGATCCTGGGCCAGGCACTTTTTTCCTTCATCCTGCTAACCCATACGATATTACGATGTTCATCAGTAAAATGGATGCTGAAGGGAATTTAATATGGGCCAAAAATTTGGGCGGAACCGTGGGACCAAGGTCGGTAGGCACGGATGCGTCCGGGAATATATATGTAAGCGGTTGCTACTATGGAACAGTTGATCTTGATCCGGATAGTCAGACGATGTTGACTTTTACTTCCAACGGTTCTAACGATATTTTTATTATGAAGTTAGATGCCACTGGAAACTTGCTTTGGGTTAAAACTATGGGTGGGCTTTACAGTACTGAAAACTACTCTTCTATGGTAACGGATAGCTTCGGAAATACTTACTCCACAGGATTCTTTGCTGATACAGTTGATTTTGACCCGGGACCCGGAATTTTTAATCTTTCAACTACTAGCGGGGTACACTTGTTTGTTCAAAAGCTCGATTCCAATGGAAACTTACTTTGGGTAAAACAAATAGGAGGTGGTTATGAAACAATCGGTTCGGCTATCAATTTATCTCAGTCAAATAATATTTTTATTACAGGGCATTTTGGATCAACGGTGGATTTTGATCCAAGTCCTGCAAGCGTCACACTTACTTCACTTGGTGATGTTGATGTGTTTGTTTTAAAGTTAGATTCATCGGGAAACTTTAAATGGGCGAAAAGTATAGGCGGAGTAAATTATGATCAGGGAATAAGTATAATTACAGACAATTCGGAGAATGTTTATACTTCCGGTTGTTTTATAGGAACTGTAGACTTTGATCCGGGCATTGCTGTCCAAAACCTTGTAACCAATGGTAATACCTATAACGCTTTTTTATTAAAGCTGGACAGCTCCGGTGATTTTAAGTTTGCAAAAAAAATTGCGATGGAAGGTTCGTCTTACGGGACGGATATGGTAGTTGGTGGAAATGGCAGTATATATTTAGCAGGTAATTTTCAGAATTCCGTTGATCTGGATCCCGGCATGGGCTTTCATGAAATAATATCCCGAGGTCAAGCAGATGTTTTTATCTCAAAGTATGATAGTCTTGGAAATTATTTATGGGGAAAACAAACTGGTGGAGATTATGATGACGAGATATTTTCTCTGATAATTGATCCAACGGAAACGTTATATGCTTATGGAAGCTTTTCAAACACCGCGTATTTTGATGATAATATGGCAGCGTCTCTCACTTCCGTTGAACCTTGGAAACTGGATATTTTTCTTTTGAAAATGAGTGCAGATTCCTGCATGGATCTTTTAGTGTCGATAGATAGTGCAACTAATGCCAATTGTACGTCCTTAGGATTTGCAGCGGCCTCAGCGATTAATGGACAACCTCCTTATAGTTTTATGTGGGATACGAATCCCGTGACCAATAACTCTTCTGCGATCATTTCTAATAATGGAATTTATTCCATCACTGTTACAGATGGAAATAGTTGTAGCAAAACATCATCTGTACTCATCAATGCACCGGATCCAACATCCTCATATGATCTAAGTTCTCATTTAGTATCTACGACTTACCGTGTGGGATTTTTGGCCGATGTGTGGTTAGATACATATAACAAAAGTTGCATCCCCACATCCGGCAGCGTAAGACTTATTTTAGATTCACTGCTAATTTATAATAGCTCGATACCTGTTCCTGATCTGATCAGCGGAGATACCCTTACCTGGAACTTTACTAATTTGAGTTATGATAGTGCACATATAACGCCACACATTTTTTTAAAAACACCGGTTTGGGCCTCAATTAATGATAGTATTAATTTGAAAGTTCAGATAAGTCCAATAGCTACTGATACTAATCCAAATGATAATGTAACTGTTTATTCATATCCTGTAATTAATGGATACGACCCGAACAAAAAGGATGTTAATCCCAAAGGGCTCTGTTCCCCAGGTTATATACAGAATAATCAGCTCCTGACGTATACCGTAAATTTTCAGAATACAGGTAATGCAGAAGCAATTAATATCTATGTAACTGATACTCTTGATACTGATTTGAATATTAATACTGTTAGAGTCATAGGGTCCAGTCACCCACTTATAACAGAAGTCTCAGATAATGTTTTGTTATTTCGTTTTGATAATATTAATTTGCTTGATAGTCTTACAAACGAACCTAACAGTCATGGATACGTGATTTTTGAGGTTATGCCATTGCCCGGATTAACAAATGGAACAAATATTACAAATGATGTTGGGATCTATTTTGATTTTAATCCGCCCGTTTATACAAATACGGTATTAAATACAATCAGTGATGGAACACTGGATCTTTCAACTTCATACAACGGAAATGAGATTACAGCATCATTATCCGGAGCTGCCTATCAATGGTTTGATTGCTCTAACAATATAAATATTGCGGATGCTCAGGATCAAAGTTATATACCATCAGCGCCAGGGAATTATGCCGTAATTATATCAGATGGTTGTTTTTCGGACACATCGGCTTGCGTAATTGTTGTTTCTACTGACGTGACCGAGGAGAACAACGGTAACTCTTTTTCTTTTTATCCGAATCCATCAGACAATACAATTACATTCTCTTCAAAAGAAACTATTCAAATTAGAATAATAAACATGTTAGGAGAAGTAATTATTCAAACTTTAATTACTGATGATAGTACTATTGATTTGAGCGAGCTTTCGAAGGGAATATATTTTATACAGAATGAAAAGGGTGGGAGTAGGAAGTTTATAAAGCAATAATAAAACTACTCTTTAATTTCCACTTCTACATTTAGTTTAAGGCTATCCTGTTTAGGAAGCATTGAAGCAACTTTACTTTTATTCAATGCCGGCACCAGTGTAGGTGCGATCAGTCCAACCGGTTTGTATAACAATGATTCTTCTTTTGTTTTGAATGAGATCATCGGGTAACTTTCTTCCATTGCATCAATAACGAAAATTACAACACTCATCACCATTCCGAATTTAAGTGCTCCGAAAATCGCTCCGCCTATTTTATTAAATGCTCCCAAAGCCATTCCTTCAACCATCTTCTGGATCAGATTAGCAATAAAATAAATCAGGATAACAATTGCTAAAAAGGTTAGCGCGAATGAAATTACCGGCAAATAAGGAGAATCCCAGCTGAATGTTTCTTTCAGTTTAAGTGCGATCATGTCGGAAAAACGTATTCCTCCCCACACTCCTAAACCAAAAGCAATAAAAGTAGCAGCCTCAACGATCAGGCCTTTTGTAAACCCTTTATAAAGCCCCCAGATAATGGGGATGCAGAGAATTATATCGATGTAATTCATTTTTTATTCGATGGATGCAACTAAATACTATTTTAGTTCATCTACAAAGAACGCAAATACTCCCGATTACTTTTTGCGTGTAATACCAACTTATTAATACATCATTGTTTAAATCAAATACTATGAAATAGTCATTTCCGTCCGGTAACAAACCAGAATGAAATAATGGCGTATTCCATATAACCTTAAAAACAAATTATAAATATGAAAAAAATCTTTACTCTTTTATTCGTGATTGCGATCACATCTTTAAGTTTTGGAGCGGGACACACCGTAACAGTTAGCAGCACCGATGTAAGCTGTTTTGGTGGTAATAATGGTACAGCGACTGCCATGGTTGTTGGTGGCTCCGGATCTTTTACATATTCCTGGTCACCATTTGGCGGAACACTTTCAACAGTAACTGGCATAACTGCCGGTTCATATACAGTTACTGTAACAGATAATAGTGACATGTCCACTGCGACTGCAAGCGTTGTGGTTATGCAGCCTACTCAATTAATTGTAAACACTGCTGCCAATCCAGCTTCGTGTAATGGAATCTGTGATGGATCAGTTTCAGCTATGGTATCGGGCGGCACACCTCCTTATTTTTATTCATGGGCGCCAATGGGAGGATTAGCACCGGTAAGCATGGGCTTGTGTCCAGGATCATATACCGTTGTTGTAACTGATTCTTATGGCTGTACGTCAACAGGAACAGCAACAGTGACATCTGCCGGAGCACCTATAACAGGTATAACTGTAACAGATTCAATTTATAATGAAACATGTCTTTCGTCAGGTGATGGAGCTATTGATATTACATTGTCAGGTTCTAACCCGGGCCCGTTTACTTACCAATGGAATAATGGACAAACAACTCAGGATGCATTGGGCTTGGTTTCTAATTTTTATACAGTTGTGATCTTTGACACAAGTATGAATTGCATGTCACTTAGTTATCAGATTCAGGCAATCGGGACCAATTGCGGAGGTATTGAAGGAAAAGTTTACGTTGATCTTAATTCGGATTGTGCAATGAACGGTGGTGATATTGGTCTTTCTAATATTATGATCACAACATCTCCGGGAAATTATTATGCATTTACAAATTCTGCAGGAGAGTATCATTTCACTAATCTTCCTTATGGCACATACGCTCTATATCAACAAATAAACAACCCTTATATCAGTGCAAATTATTATTGTCCGGGACCTGTGGTTGCAACGATCAATGGCTCAAATCCTTTTTTAACAAATCAGAATTTTTCAGATACGGCTGCAACTGTAAGTGGTCCTGATGTTTCTGTAACAGGATTCTTAAGTCCCTTAAGACCGGGTTTTCCTTCTCAGATATCACTTGTCCTTAGCAATATGACTGTTATGTCTGCCAGCGGTGTCGTTAAGACATCCTTGCCTCCGGGTTATGGTGCTTTGATTAATTCAGGTTCACCTTCAGGCTATGTTATCAATGCTGATACAATCAGCTGGAATTATTCAGGATTGGTGTACGGCTCTGCTAATTTCACTGCTAATTTCACAGTTCCTATAAGTGCTCCTCTTGGCACAACTTATACCAGTTGTGCAACAGCAATTGTAACAGGTGGGGATGCTGATCTGATCAATAACTACAATTGTTTCTCGCGTATGGTAATGGGTTCGTATGATCCTAATGATAAAGCCGTTAGTCCGCAAGGTTTCGGTCCTCAGGGGAATATTACATTGACTGATACTGAGCTTACATATATGATCCGTTTTCAGAATACAGGAAATGCTGAAGCGATCAATATTGCAGTGCTTGACACAATATCAGATAAGCTTGATCTTACAACTCTGAATGTGATCGGTGCAAGCCACACTTACGATCTAGATGTAATTGATGGGAATGTGTTGAGATTTAAATTTGACAATATTTGGTTGCCTGACAGTAATGTAAATGAGCCTGCAAGTCATGGCTGGATACTATATAAAATGGACCAGAATGCTGCCAATGTTTTGGGTTATGAGATCATGAACACTGCATATATTTATTTTGACTTTAATGAAGCAGTTGTTACAAATACAACGCTTAATACAATTGCTGCTCCTGTTGGAATTCAGGAAACCATCATAAACGGTACTGTAAGTGTTTATCCGAATCCATTCAGTGATCAGACAACCTTTGTGATCACATCAGAAAAACTGAATGAAACATACTCTTTCGAGATGACTGATGTGTTAGGAAAAAAAGTAAAAGAGGTCAGAACAAATGAAAAACAATTTACAGTTTCACGTGATGTTCTGCAAAGCGGAATGTATTTCTACAGCATAACAAATTCTGATGGAGTTGTTGCTAAAGGAAAAGTGATCATTAAATAAAAATTTATAAAACCAACATCATGAAAAAATTATTACTGCTTCTGTTTTCAGCATTAACGTTGAGCGTAATGGCTGATTGTCCGGGATTAACAGTTACACCTTACATGAGCTCTGCTACATGTTTTGGATCGTGTAATGGACATGGTTATGTAGTTGCTTCAGGCGGAAGCGGTAACTATTCTTATTCATTTACATCTTCTGCGTATAGTGTTTTACCTAACCAGGTAAACGATTCTGTTTATAATCTCTGTGCAGGAAATTATTATGTGATCGTTAATGACATAACAAATGGCTGCCTGGACACAACAGCTTTTAACATAACATCTCCTCCTTCCATGGCTACTATTACAAATGGGAATTTAACGATGTGTGCTGGGGCATCTGTGAACCTGGTTTCTACTTCTACAGGAGGAACCCCGGGGTACACATATCTGTGGTCACCCACAATAGGTTTGTCAAGTGTTAATTCGCCTTCAGCCATTGCAAGTCCTGCTTCCACGACAACTTATGTAATAACAGTTACAGATGCGAATGGCTGTACTTCATCTGCTTCATCAACAGTTACTGTAATATCCAATCCTAACATAACAGCTAATTCAGCAACTATTTGTTCCGGTATGATGGCAACCTTGACTGCGGGCGGAGCTACATCATATACCTGGACCCCTGGAGGAATGACAGGCTCCTCTATTGTTGTTAGTCCAACTACTACAACTACATATACCGTATCGGGATCAATGAATGGATGTATATCAACTGCAATTGCAACTGTAACTGTAAATCCTGTCCCTGTAGTTTCATTAACATCTTCTCCTACTTCCTGCGGTGCCTGCACAGGATCAATCACAACATCAACACTGGCAGGTTCTACCTTTTCATGGACGGGTCCGTCAGGATACACTTCAACTGTTATGAACCCCTCAAATTTATGTGCGGGTGCATATACTGTAGTTGCAACAAGAATGGGATGTACTTCTACAAATACAAGCGTAAATGTTGGTTCGACTTCTTCTTCAATGACTGGAGCTGTTGGAAATGTTACCTCGGCAACTTGCGGGATGTGTAATGGAAGCGCAACAGTTTTTGTAACAGGCGGGACAGGTCCTTACACTTATTTATGGATTCCGGGAGCAATCACAACTCCGACTGCTTCGAACTTGTGTGCTGGAACTTACGTTGTTCAGGTAACAGATAATAGCGGATGCTCTATTTCAGTAAATGTCACAATCTCAAATTCCAGCACATTAACAGGATCTATAAGCTCAAGTTCTACTTCCTGCAATGTATGTAATGGAAGTGCCAATATTAGCGTTTCTGGTGGTACTGCCCCATATATATATGATTGGTTTCCCGGAACACCGGCAGGTGAAGGCACACCATCTATTACAAATCTTTGTGCGGGTGGTTACACGGTTGTAGTTACCGACTCTGTCGGCTGCAGCGTTTCATATGCTACTTCAGTAAATACCGCTATTCCGGTATATGTAACAGGATCCTCATCTGCAGCATCTTGCGGTGCATGTAACGGTACAGCAACTTTAGTTGCTACAGGTGGAACCTCTCCATATATTTACACTATTGGCGGTTCTCAGCAAACAAACGGAACCTTTTCAAATCTCTGCGCAGGAACGTACGTGGGCATGGTAACAGATATCAATGGATGTTCAGGAAGTTTCAGCTTTGTTGTAACTTCAAATAATACCACAAACTTTACTGTTACAGATAGCAGTCAGAACGAGAGCGGATTCGGTTTGCAGAATGGCTATATTGATCTTACTGTTTCGGGTCCGAATCCGCCATATACTTTTCAGTGGAGCAATGGAGCTGTAACTGAAGATATTTATTCACTTAGTGGAGGTTCTTATAATGTTGTTATAACTGATAGTTTAGGCAACTGCGGGAGTTATTATTATAACCTTTCAACCATTTCTTCATACGGATATATTACCGGTTATTTTTACAATGATAACAATGGAAATTGTTCTTATGATTCCGGAGATTCACCTTTATCAGGTTATAACGTATACGCAACAAACGGGACAAATACTTATTGGGGTTATACTTCTTCAAATGGTTATTATGTTATCTGGGTTCCAGTGGGTAATTATTCAGTAAATGCATTTTCTGCGATAAATCAAGCGGGTGCTTGTGTAAATACTTATAATCTAAACGTGACCGGCAGCACTACTATTCCCAATGTTAATTTTAGTTATGTGATCCCGCCAATATATGATGTTTGTGTCAGCACTTGGACTTCAGGCATTGTACCGGGCTTTAACGGATACTATAATGTTTATCTTAACAATTACGGGAACCAGTCGGCCAATGGAGTAGTGTATCTCGTATTACCGGGAATGGTTAATTATGTTAATTCTAACCCTGCTGCAACATCTGTTTCAGGAGACACTGTTTTCTGGAACTATGCCGGGCTACCACCTTACGGATCGCAGTACTTTTGGGTGACGTTCTATACTCCGGTAACAGCTATTCTGGGTTCTCCGGCAACTGCATATGTAAATGCAACAGTGACCAATGGAACAGATATAAATCCGGCATGTAATTCAACTTCGTACACAAGAATAATTACAGGATCTTATGATCCGAACGATAAAACTGTTTCTCCTTCCGGATATGGTGCAACAGGTGATATTCCTTTAACAGAAGATGAGTTCTCTTATCTGATTAGATTCCAGAACACCGGTAATGGACCTGCGGTAAATATTAATGTTGTAGATACACTTTCCTCGTTATTGGATCCACTGAGTTTTCAGATGTTAAATGCAAGTCACGCTTATACAGTTGAAATGCTTCCGGGCAATGTCATTAAATGGCATTTTGATAGTATTATGCTGCCTGACAGCAATGCAAACGAACCAGCAAGTCACGGACATATTCAGTTTAAGATCAACAAGCTGAATGCTCCGGTAGCAGGACAGGTAATTGAAAATAAAGCTTATATCTATTTCGATTTTAATGAGCCTGTAATTACAAATATGGCAATGAATACTTATGAACTTTCTGCAGGGTTAGAAGAAGAAATAAATGAGAGTTCTGCTGTGATCGTTTATCCAAATCCTTTTAATGATCAAACCACATTTGTAATCAGAAAAGAAACAACGAATGGATCTTATACTTTTGAAATGACCGATGTACTAGGAAAAACAGTAAGATCAATAAACAATATTTCAGAAAGACAATTTACTGTTTCAAGAAGCGGTTTAGAGAACGGAATGTATTTCTATACAATTATAAATAACGAAGGTGTTATTGTTAAAGGTAAAGTGATCATTAAATAAGACATTCTATAAAAACAGAAAAGACACCCGCATCAGCAGGTGTCTTTTTTAGTTTTAAAAATTATAATTGATATTTAAGATTCATCTTTTGTTGTTCGGATCAGGCTTATTCCTGCACCAAAAAAAATGATTCCAAGTATGCTGTAAATAACAAGTGCTTTTATATCCTGATTGCCGCCTTTTGTATTAACAAATAAGATAGCAACATAAATAAGTCCGCCTATTCCAAGTGCAGTTAGTAAAGCTCCGAAGATTCTTTTTAAATTCATTGTATGTTTAGTTTATGAATCTCAAAGTTACTCCAGCGACTGAAGGTGATTATTACATAATTAGGTAAAACAGTTGTATTATTCACATGTTGAGGAGCGCCTATTAATGACCGTTTCAGATTAAATCAGATCAATTAAAGGAGAAAACAGAAAAATAAATTTGGATTATAAAAAATTACTGACTTATATTTGCAGCCAGTAAAAAGAAAAATGTATAACAACGCAAACCATACTTTAAAGACAATCAGCCACACAATGATGTGCGGTATGATGTGCTTTTAAATTACGGAACGCCTGTTATATCTACATATATATAATTTTTTAAAAGGCTTTCCGTAAAGGGAAGCCTTTTTTATTTTGATAATAACGGAACAATTAAATAATTAAAAAATCTATAAAAATGGAAAACAAGAATATTTCAATCGGATTGTTTGGATTCGGCTGCGTAGGACAGGGACTCTATGATGTACTGAATCACTCACAGGGCTTAAAGGCTAACATCGAAAAGATCTGCGTAAAGGATAAAAATAAAACGCGTAAGATCGATGCAGGGTTTTTTACGTACGATAAAGAAGAGATCCTTAAACGCGGAAATCATAATGTAGTTGTTGAGCTCATCGACAATGCAGATGAAGCTTTTGCTATTGTAAAACAAGCAATGAATAACGGAGTGAGCGTTGTGACCGCGAATAAAAAAATGCTAGCTGAGAATTTCAGGGAGCTTTATGAAATTCAAACAAGAAATAAAGTAGCATTGATCTATGAAGGTTCAGCGGGTGGAAGTATTCCGATTATAAGAAATCTCGAAGAGTATTATGACAACGAGTTGCTCAGCAGTGTTAAAGGGATTTTGAACGGTACCTGTAATTATATTCTTACCAGGATGGAGTTTGAGAACAAGGATTACCAGGATGTTCTGAAAGACGCACAATCAAATGGCTTTGCTGAAAGCGATCCCTGGCTGGATGTCGCGGGATTTGATACGAAATTTAAAGCCTTGCTTCTTACAGTACATGCATTTGGTATTGTTCTTAATCCTGAAGACATCTTTAACACCGGAATCCAGAATGTTTCATACGAAGATATTCTTTATGCAAAACAGCGTGGACTGAGAATTAAAATGCTTGCGGTTTCTCACAAAGTAGGAGATAAATTCAGAGTATATACTTTACCTCATTTTGTTTCTGGTGACAGTGAATTGTATAATGTGAATTATGAATACAATGCGGTTGAAGTAGAAGGCGCTTACTCTTGTAAACAGACGTTTGTTGGTAAGGGTGCCGGAAGCCATCCGACAGGAAGCGCTGTATTATCAGATATTTCAGCTCTTACATACGATTATAAATACGGATATAAAAAATTAAAGAAGTTTATTAGCAGTTCAGGAATAATTCCGGAAGGAAAGCCTCAAATTGAATATGATTTTGCTATTAAGCTTTATATAAGATATCAGGAAAGAGAACGGCTAAACGATCTTGAAATAATATCGGTAGAAGAAGAATACAAAGCTTCAGGAACAAATTACATTATCGCGAATGTGAATTTTAAATCCCTGTTTAATATTTATAATAAGAGGGATAATAAATTATTTATCTGTGTGATATAGTACAGAAAATGCCCTTCGACAAGCTCAGGGTGACATCGAATTTACGAATCTGTATTTATGACTAAGATCCATTCCCCTCTTGAGAGGGGTTAAGGGTGTGTAATCTAGGAAATTAGCTTCTTCTGCTCAACTTTCGTTAATCCCTTTACTACCATTTCATACGAATGATCGATCCATTCTTTGAGTTTTTTATCAGGAACACTGCCATCAGCCATGATTGTGTTCCAGTGTTTTTTATTCATGTGAAAGCCGGGAATCACGGAGGAATATTGGTCTCTCAGCTCTACTGCTAATTCAGGATCACATTTAACATTGAATTCAAGCGGACTGGAGTCTAATCCGGCCAAAAGAAAAACTTTTCCGATCACTTTAAAAACAAGTGTATCCGGGCCAAAAGGTAAAGTTTCTTCTACACCTTTTTTTGAAACACAATAGTCTCTTAGTTCTTCTATATTCATCCTCTACGAATTTTAATACTCTATTGGTAATATCTTAGAATCTTTCGGCTTCGAAAGTACCACCATGGTTTGCATTTGACCGATCTCTTCCATTTTGCTTAAACGTTGTGAGATCAGTGATTCAAAATCACGTATATCTTTCATCATTACGATAAGCACGTAGTCGGCACTTCCGGTAACCTGATAGCATTCCATGATCTCAGGTATATTGTTGATCTCCTTTTTGAAATTACTTATTGCATTTTCAACCTGACGTGTAAGGGTGATCTGTATAATTGCACTTATTCCTATTCCTAAAGCTTCAGCGTCCAGCTGAGTGTAATACCCTTGAATAAGTTTGGCATTTTCAAGTTTTTTTACGCGCTCAAGGGTTGGTGCAGGAGATAATCCTATTTCAGCAGATAATTGCAGGTTTGTGATCTTGGCATTCTGCTGCAGGATCTTTAAGATCTTAAGGTCGGTCTTATCAAGATTATAATTCATATTCCTGTTTATTCAAATATAAAAAATATATCGGAAGCGATATTTTAATATTTTTGATAACC
>JAJTCJ010000073.1 GCA_021323165.1 Bacteroidota bacterium
CTTCCTTATTGGAAAGACAAATTAATATTCAGTTTGTCCTATTATTTCTAAATCGGGATGCAAAGATAAAAAGTTTTTCTGTTCTACAAACTATTTTTGTGAAAATACCCATTTTTTCAGTAAAAAAGCCTTCTGAAATATCAGAAGGCCTTATGTTCAAGTCAATAATTAATCAGAAACTCATTCTAAGGGAGGGTTTGATGTATTCGATACTGTATTCTGAAGCAACACGATCGCTTCCGGAACTGTAGATTTTGTTGTCTTTTTAGCTGAAGTTGAAAATTTCCGCTTAACCTTGGAATCGGATGCAAGTTTATCATTATTAACAGCTGGCTGAAGAGTTTCAATTACATGTTTAAAGGTATTTAGTCCATTTATGTAATCCTCGCCCAGATCCACCAGAATCACTTTTCTGTTGTGCTTCATTAAAGCTTCTCTGTCACCTATTGCCTGTGCTCTTTTAAGCATACCAAATGAATATTTATTCTCCGGAATGTTTATGTCGACTGTGGAATTTGATACGAACTGAATAAAATAACCTGTATTAGGTCCCCCTTTATGAAATTGCCCGGTTGAATGAAGGTAACGTGGACCAAACTGAGAAGAAACAGCGATCTTCAGATTTGTCTGAATGATCTTTTGCATATCATTTAAGTTTTTTTGAACTCCTTCTTCCTCTGGCAAATAAGCCTGAAAAGCTAAATATGATCCCCCTCCGGCTGTATTTAATAATGTTTCGATCAAATCCTTGGCGTTTTCTCTCTTATCTGGAGCATAGTAAATAATACCATTTTCTATTAAAGAGGGCTCCATTTTAGGCAATTGCCCTTCCTTTTCTACAATCTTTAAAAGTTTGTCGGTATACATTTTACTTTCCTGCACATTCGGCTGATCAAATGGATCAATGTCAAGGACAGCACCGGCAGTAGCTGTAGCAATTTCCCATCTGATAAATTCTTTACCCAGATCAAGCTTATCTTTTATAAAAATATCTATATGTGGAAAATCATTCAAAAATACCGGATGATCAGAGCTTTTACTGATCTCCTCAGAAAAAATAGTATTAACGAAGAAACGATCCGATCCGTAAGAGTCCTGGCTGCACAAAGGCTGACCGTTAAATGGAAGAACTCCTTTATCCTCTTTCCCGGTACTTTCTGCCACAAGCTGTTCCATCCATAAACCAAAAGAACTCAGCTCTTCAGGCATTAAATAGGTTAATTTATCACATCCTTTTAGAGATAATTCCGCCATAGCCGTTCCTAAGACCACGGCTGAGTTCTCACTGGCAGGTACCAAAGGACCGCAGGCAACAGCCATCGCTTTTGCACGGAGCAAGATCTCTTTAACATTGATGCCCATTAAGGCCGCAGGAACGATTCCGAAATAAGACAATGCGGAGAAACGGCCTCCAACATCAGAGAAGTTTATAAAGGTCTTTCTGAATTTCTTACGGGCTGCAAGCTGAACCAGCGGAGAACCGGAATCTGTGATTGCGATAAAATTTTCTCCCGCACGATCCCGCTTTGTAGCAGCTACACGATAATAAAAATATTCGTAAAATGCATTAACCTCAGCTGTTGAACCGGATTTACTTGCTACAATGAACAATGTTGTAGGAATATTTACCTCATTTTCGATCTTTTTGATTGTTTCCGGTTCAGTAGTGTCGAGCACAGTAAATTTTAAACCATTCAAAGATTCAGCAAATGTTTTTTGGAATACCAACGGAGCAAGGCTGCTTCCACCCATCCCTAATAAAACTACGTGATCAAAACCTTCATTACGAATTTCTTTGCAGAATTCATTAATAGAAGGCAAAACATCCAGCATTTTATCCGGAAGTTCCAGCCAGCCCATTAAAATACTTTCTGATGGTTTCTCTTTTCCAAATAGAGTTGCATCTTTATTCCATAGGCGTTGAACAAAATTTTTATTCTGCATCAGTCTTAGACGTGCATCAATTCTCTTCTGGTATTTCCCCAGCGATAAAAAAAGTTCGTTTCTATTATTCATTTTCTTTGGTATTAAATTTCTCAAAAATAATTCTATAAAAAATATGCCACCCGCTGTTTCGGTAAGTACGGAGAAATTATAGCCCAAAAACGTTCTTCTTTCGTTTTAAGGTTTTTGGTAATAAAAACACTAAAAAGCTGGCACAAATATTTAATCAAGCCTTATCAAAAGGGACAAACAAGAATTCAGGAGGGTGCTTTTCAGCCTCTATGGCTTAAGACAAAATAAAATATTATTCATTCGGCTACTAAAAACAACTTGTTACCGAAAAAGCAGAAATAAAAATATCAGTGTAAATAGATTTGCAGCGAATTATTTAATCAATCAAAATATATGAAGATGAAAAGTACAAATCCTCGAATGGTTAAAGCCAGTTTTAAAAATTGCACCATTTTAATTTCCGCTTTAATATTCCAAATGAACCCGGTTATTTCACAAAATCAAACCTATGATGATTTTGAAGGAAATAAAGTAATTCATTATTCAGCAAAAAACGGAGTATTGGATTCTGTAATGAAAAACCCTGCACCTAGCGATATTAATAAATCAGAAAAGTGTGCAATGTATGTGAGGAATAAAACTCAAAAATTTGACAACATTAAAATGCCGTTTAACGGAATGATGAGTGATGTAAGTCCGTATGCTACCTATTTAGGTGTACCTCCAAAACTTAAAATGAAACTATATACTACTGCACCTGTTGGAACTTTAGTTGAGATATTACTTGGAGATAAGACAAAGAACAACACTTACCCGGCCGGAACAAACAGCCAGTTTCAGGCTTATACAACGGTAACGGGTCAATGGGAAGATTATTATTTTGACGAGATAAGTGGTCCGACAGTAATTGCAGCGCAAACAGGAGGCATACTTCCTAATCAAAAAAAAGACAAACAAGTACAAAAGAAAACTAAATAAATATCAAGATTAATTATCAAAAATAAATTCGAATGAAGAGAAAAGAAAAATACGCATTTGGCTGGCCGGGAAATGGTATTTTAAACGAGATCTATTATCCCCAGGTTGATCAGGCTTGTACAAGAGATCTTAGCCTTATTGTTACAGATGGCAAGGATTTCTTTTCAGAAGAAGCGAGACATACAACTCATGTAATGAAACACATTTCTAAAGGTGTTCCGGGATATCATATTACGAATAGCTGTAATATGCATACTTACAGGATTGAAAAAGAGATCATTTCGGATCCTTCACGGGATACTGTTTTACAGAGAATACAGTTCTTTCCAACAAATAAAAAAAGAAAAGATTTCAAATTATTTATGATCCTTGCTCCTCACCTTGGAAATAACGGGAATGCAAATACTGCCTGGGTTGGAGATTATAAAGGCTTACCGATGCTGTTTGCTCAGCGCGGAGAAACTTCATTAGCCCTGGCTTGTTCTATTCCCTGGAAAAAAGGCTCAGCAGGCTTTGTTGGAACCTCAGATGGCTGGCAGGACCTTCATCAGCATAAAGATCTGCTTTGGGAGTTTGAAAGAGCAGAGAATGGAAATGTAGCACTAACAGGTGAGATCAATCTTGAAGAGCTTAACGGGCAATCATTTGTTGTTGCGCTTGGCTTCGGAAGAAACCCTGAAGAAGCGGGTCAGCGTGCAAGAGCAAGTATTCTTGAAAGCTTTGAATTTGCAAAAGAAAAATTCATTTCTGAATGGCAGAAATGGCACAAGAAATTATATCCTATTGAAACAGGTAAGGACAGCGTGGATCCAAAGCATTTCCATATCAGTGCATCCATGTTACGTGTGCATGAATCAAAACGTCATCCGGGCGGACTCATTGCAAGCTTATCAATACCATGGGGTTATAACCGCGGTGATGAAGATCTTGGAGGATACCATCTTGTATGGCCAAGAGATATGGTTCAGACCGCAGGTGGATTGCTTGCAGCCCAGGCATTTGAAGACGCACGGAGAGTTCTGAATTATTTAATGGTAACACAGGAAGAAGACGGACATTGGTCACAAAACATGTGGCTTGATGGATCTCCTTACTGGAAAGGTATCCAGATGGATCAGTGCGCGCTGCCAATAATGCTTGTTGATCTTGTAAATCGTGAAGTAGGTTTATCAGATGATGAAGTGAAACATTTCTGGCCGATGATAAGAAAAGCAGCAAGCTATCTTGTACAAAACGGACCGGTAACTCATCAGGATCGTTGGGAAGAGAATGCAGGATATTCAACATTTACTCTTGCTGTAGAAGTCGCAGCTTTGTTGATCGCTGCAGATTATGCTGAATTAAATAATGAACAGTTTGTTGCAAAATATCTGAGACAGACAGCCGATGCATGGAATTCAAGTATTGAAAGATGGACTTATGTTACCGGATCTGACCTTGCAAAATTTGTAGGCGTTGAAGGATATTATGTTCGTATCAATGCTAAAGAATCTTTTGATAGTGATAATAAAGGCTCAGATCTTCTTACCATATCAAACCGTCCTGCAGGAGAAAACATTTGCCCCGCAAATGAAATGGTTAGTCCGGATGCGCTTGCCCTCGTACGTTTTGGATTAAGATCAGCAGATGATCCAAGAATTCTTAATACGATAAAAGTAATTGACGCGACATTAAAATATGATAATGCGTTGGGGCCTGTCTGGTACCGCTACAACCGTGACGGATATGGTGAACATGCGGATGGAAAAGCGTTTGATGGAACAGGGATTGGCCGTCCATGGCCATTATTAACAGGAGAGCGTGCGCATTACGAGATTGCAGCAGGTAATTATACATATGCGAAAAAACTATTGCGCACTATGGAAAATTACGCAAATGAGAATGGTTTATTTCCTGAACAAATCTGGGATTCGGAAGACATTCCAGAATATGAGCTTTACAGAGGAAAAGCAACAGGTGGTGCAGCTCCATTAGTATGGGCACACTCTGAATATATCAAACTCTGCAGGTCACTAAAGACAAAGAAGATCTTTGATATGCCTCAACAGACTCATCAGAGATATGTTGTTGAGAAAAAAGAATCAGATATTTTCATCTGGAATTTTAAATCTCAAAGCCAGGTCTTACCAAAAGGTAAAACTCTCCGCATTGAATGTCTTACTTCAGCAATAGTTAAGTGGTCGGATAATAACTGCCAGACAATGCATGACGTTCCAACGCTGGATTCAGGATTAGGAAATCATTTTGCTGATATCCCAACATCTAAAATGGAACATGGCCAGGAAATAACCTATACTTTTTACTGGATCGATTCAGGAAACTATGAAGAAAGATATTATTCGCTTAAAGTTGAAGATCCGAAAATAAAAGCGAAAGCTGATGAAGAGAAAAAAGCAGGTGAAAGAGATCGTATAAAAGTATTTCTTCCGTCATAACCCTCCGATTTTATTTTACCGCTTTCAGCTATCTAAAGTAATCGGTAAACGAAATATCAAGGGGATAAAAAATTGAACAATCTAATTTTGTTTAAGAATAGTTCTTAAAAAATAATGATGAGTCAAAACCCTCTGCCGCTATTTTTAGTTGATGACGATAAGATGTTTCTAACATCGTTATCGCATCAGTTAAAAACTATGGTAAAGCCGGAAAGTGTTATAAAAACTTTCTCTACAGGAGAGGAGTTTTTAAAACAGCTTAAAAGAGAACCTTCAGTGATCATCCTCGATTACTATCTGAACAGTAGTTATAAAGATGCAATGAACGGACTCGAGGTTTTAAAGAGGATAATGTCAATTAATCCGGATGCAAAGGTTATTATCCTTTCATCGCAAGACAAGATGGAGGTTGCTGTTGATACGATAAAGCACGGGGCATACGATTACATTGTAAAAAATGAAAATGTATTTCTCCGCACTAAGCTCTCAATCATCAATGCAATGGATGCGATATCCGTATCAGAAGAATTAAAAAGTTTTAAACGAATAATTAAAATAGTTGTTGGATTAATATTATTAATAGTTGCCGGCTGCATTTTCTTACAGCATTATTATCCTGAAATTTCAGGTAGCAGCGGAATAAAATAGGAGAAAAATTTAAATGATAGCAAAAAGACCAAAACACATATTTATTGTTGAAGATAACGAGATCTACTCTATGATGCTGGATTATATTCTATCCAAAGACAGCATTTATCAATTTGTAAGTTTTAAGTCAGGTGAAGAATGTGTTGAGAATCTTTACCTGAATCCGGATGTGATCATCCTTGATTATGGCTTGCCTGGAATGAACGGATATGAGACCCTTCTGGAAATAAAAAAGAAAAATCCGAACATACATGTAGTGATGTTAAGCAACAATGATGATAGAAAATTAATGAAAAAGCTATTATCTGCTGGTGCTGATGACTATGTCTTAAAACAGGGTCATGGTGAAAACCAGATCATCGAAAAGATAGAAGACATCCTCAGTAAGGATGAAGAGCAAAAAAAGAATGCTTTATTGAAAAGAAAACCATTTGCCAAAACAATGTATTTTGTCCTGATAGCGACACTTCTTGCACTCGGAATTTTTATTACCCAGATAGCAAAGAATAAATCCAGCGACAAAGTGGATCAATCTGGGATGTATGATCATCCCTAAGAAAAACTAATCGCCATGAAAACAATATTCCTCCTTTTGCCAATTTTTTGTTGTACTGCATTTGCTTCTGCTAAAGAATCAATAGCGGTTGAAACATTAACCATTCATAAAGAAAATATAGTTTTCGAAAACGAAAAAGATTCAGCCAGGGTATATCTGAACAATGGCCTCGAGAAAATAAATTCAAAAGAATATGCGCAGGCTATACCATACTTTACAAAAGCAATTACCTTGGACCCAACCCTTGCTGCGGCATACCTTAACCGTGCATTCGCCAAACAGCAATTAATGGATTACAAAGGCGCACTCTCCGATTACAATCTTGCACTGAAACAAAAACTAACCTGGGAAGAATCCTACGAAGCTCACTTTAATAAAGGACTGACATTAACCGCCTTGAAAAATTTAAGGGAAGCAATGAGCGACTTTAATTACACCATTCAGCTAAATCCGAATTATGCTGATGCGTATTATAACAGAAGCATCATTAAAGGAAGAATCGGTGACTATCCGGGAGAGCTTGAAGACATTAATAAAGTAATTGCATTAAAACCTAATGATGATAACGCATATAACAGCCGTGGAATAGCGAAATCAATGATGGGAGATTATACAGGCGCTGTCAGTGATTATGCAAAAGCTATTGAACTCAATAAAAAGAATGCAAATGCCTATTATAACAGGGGGATTATTTTGTATGAAATGAAAAAATACCTTGAAGCTCTGAATGATTTTAATAGTGTAATCCAGTTGGCTCCAGACCCTGAATGCTATAACAGAAGAGCTAATACCCGCTGTCGTTTAAAAGATTTTCGTGGTGCGGTGGAAGATTATAATCAGGCGATCAAACATGATTCTCTAAACTATGTATCATTTATTAACAGGGGATATCTTAAGTACGACCTTAAAGATTATCAATCAGCTATTGATGATTACAACATGGCCCTTAAAATCAAACCTGATTATGCTTTAGGATATTTTTACCGTGCCCAGGCAAAAGGAAAACTTAATGATCTTAAAGGAGAAATTGCAGACTATACAAAAGCTATTGAATATAAACCGGATTATGAACATGCTTTCATAGAAAGAGGTTTGGCTAGATATGAAACAGGTGACCGAAGCGGTGGTTGTAATGATCTGAATCAGGCTGTAAAACTTGGTAGTGATGAAGCTTATAATAATCTACTTCAATACTGTAAATAATAAGAATCCTTAAAGAACATTATGAATCAAGTACGATCCACAGGAAAAATAATAATTTACTTTTTTTTTGCTGTCCTGTCATTTTCAAATTATTCGCTCGCCCAAATTGAAGTAGAAGAAGAACCCAAACGATTATATTATGAGAGAACCAGAAGGATCACTAATTTCTGGGACATGAAAGACATGCGGGATGTCACTCATAAAGATAGATTCCTGATGGGAAAGAACAGGATCTCCGGCAATATTTCTTATAATACTCAACGCATCGTTATAGATGATGGAAAAGAACTTCATAATGAAATGAGAAGCGCGATCGGCTTCTTTACCAGAATTCGCTTTTTTGAACAATTCAGTTTTAACACAACTTTTTACAAAGATTTCAATCCAAAGGCAGCAGCTTTCTGGACATCTAACTTCACCTACTCTATTGCCCGTTATAACTGGAAGCCAAACAGATTCAATTATGGATATGAGAATTATCTGAATAACCGATATAAAGACAATCTGATTGAAATGGGAAATAAGTTCCTTGAAGGTTACTATTTTTTATCATTCAGCCATAATCTGTTTGATACCATGCCCCGCTTTTTAAACTTTGATGAAAGCTCTCTTATTAAGATCACTTATTTCGCAAGATATTCAATCAAGTACCGAGATAAGTTCGATGAGATTCATGGAGGATTAACCTCAGGGAAATTATTTTTTGGTGCCGGATTCAGATATACTTTTATTAAAAACCTGTATGTAGAATCAGCTATTTATCTATATCCTGAAGAATACAAAAAACAACCATGGGATCCTGACTATTCATATGGATTTGGATATTTCGATTATCGAGCTTTTCGCTTATCATTCACTTACGGAAACTGGGCTGTTAACAGGTTCCCTTGGAACCAACAGGAATACAGGAGATATGGATTTCTTGATGGAAATTTCAGGATCATAGCAAACTGGTTATGGTAAATAAAAAAACCATATCATCATTTCTCTTCTTTTCTTTTATGCTTGTATCAATCCCAGGCATAATGGCACAGCTTAAATTTATTATAGAAGATTTTGAAGGGATTGATTATGGTCCGGGCGATCTTAAGCCAAACGGCATTTTCATTTATGGAAACACAAAAGCCAATGTAGATGGAACTCTTTCTAATCATGAATCATATTCAGGAGAACGATCAATAAAAATAAATAAAGAAGGAGGATTGACTTATGGTGGATGGGGAAAAGGAATCAGTGTTAATATTGAATTAGATGTTAATACAGATTTTCTGAATTTTCATGTCTTTTCCGGAACTTCTAATAATATCAGTACACTGAAGATAGAATTGCAGGATGATGATAACGGAGATCACATTTTTCATAAAGACCATGATGATATCTGGACATATAAAAATAAAATCGAAGCAAAGAACGGATGGCAATTAATCTCTATTCCCCTGAGTAGCTTCAAAGACAATAATGAAGGTGGTGATGACGGATTCAACATCAGTTACAAAAACGGGAAACTATTAAGTCTTATCTTCAGTTTTGATGAAACAGCAAAATCGAATCAGGTATGGTCATTTGATTTCATTTCTATTTCACAGGGAAAACTACCTACCGGAAAATCAATATTTTCTGCTCCTGCTTCACAAAGTTCTGATTTCTGCAGTCTTGGGCTTTGGTCAAAAGAAGGTAATTCTGCCAACTATACAGACATTGCCATTAATTTTGAAAATAGCTTTAAATATGGTTCGGATAAAAAATTAGCCGTAATCCATTTCTTTCAGCCGTTTTCTTTTGACGGAGGAAATACACAGAATGCCTATCCCACCGTTGATCGGATCAACAAAGTAATTGCGGCAGGATATATCCCACTTGTGACACTGGAAGACCATTTTGTAAATACAAAACCTCACATTAAGCAACCAAATTTATATAGTATTGTTGAAGGACATTTTGATTCGTTCTTTAAAGATTGGGCAACACAAATGAAACAGGCAAAGGGAACTATTCTTCTAAGAATTCTGCATGAATTCAACGGAGACTGGTATCCATGGTGCACGATCAATAATGATAAAAATCCCGAAATGGTAGTCAAAGCATATCGTCATATTCACAATATTTTTAAAGCTCAGAATGTCACAAATGTAAAATTTGTATGGTGTCCAAATTCAATGTCGATCCCTCAGGAGAAATGGAATTTTATCATGGATGCCTATCCCGGAGATCAGTATGTGGATTATGTCGGACTTGATATTTATAACGGTGCAGGAAAAGGCATTCCGCTTTGGAGGTCATTCAGAAAAGAAGGTATAGAGAATTATTTTATTATCAATCAACGCCTTAGCCATCTCCCTATTTTAATTTGTGAAGCTGCCTCCAGAGAAAGAGAATCATATGAATCTAAATCTTCACAAAATAAAGCAGAATGGATCAGACAAATGTCAGATGCGTTGAGCACTGATATGTCTAAAGTCAGACTTCTCGTCTGGTTCAATGAAAAAGGAACTTTTAAGATCACATCAAGTGAATCCTCCCAACACTCTTATCTCACCAACGTATTAAATAATGATTATTTCAGATCGGGCTCAGAACCTTTGCTTCAGTTTATGAAGCGATAAGATTACAACAGAAATATTTCCTTTTTACTATCAAAACTCCATTCCAGAATATCCTAATATATCCATAGATTAATATTATACCCAAATGAATAATTGAGTTGTCTGCTCAATCATTTATTTAACAAGCCAATGCAATCTAAGTACAAGTTTTCTCTACACGAGATTCAAAATAAAACATTATAAAAAAAAGTGTTTAAGATTTCATGTAAATACATTTCATCTTAAACACTTTCAACACAATGATCAACTTTTATCAATCCAATGTCTTATTCACTTTACGATGATAAACTTTTCCATTCACATTCATTCTTACAATATAGATCCCATTCGACAATTCATTAGCGGAGATCTCTTCTTTGTATTCACCCGGAGCCTTTTGACCATCGGTCACCTCTTTTACATTTGCACCCATAACATTCATTAACTGGATCTTCACATCTGAATTTTCAGTTAAAGTGTATGATATTGTAAATGTATTACTGAAAGGATTAGGATAGGCTTTGATAAAATTTTCAGCCCTATCATTTTCATTAATTCCAACCTGACAGAATCCCGGAATATTAGCATCCATCCAATTTAAACGCTGTGTTATAAAGTCCTTTATATTTCCTATCTCCCCTGCATAATCAGCCGGAATAGGGCTGGAATTTGGTTCAACGTAAGTACCCATGATAGGCCACTTTTGGAAATTTCTTATCTGGGCTTCATTTAGGAATGCGGCCATTGAATCAATGTGCTGATAAAGATTATTCAGACTTAAAACATTGGTTCTTAAATATTGGTAACGGCATTTAAGCTGATCTTTGAAGTAAGTATCAGATAATAAATACCACCACCAGAAAGGAACGAAGTTGTCCTGAGCATACACCTGGTATTGCCAACCGTACGGACTGTCACCTCCGTTAAAATTACAATTATCGAATGCTATATTAAAATCCCATTTAGGTCCGCAAAATAATTTTCCTCCTTTTGAATCCCTTTCCTTATAAAAGTAAGTACTGCTTCTGTAGCCGTCAGTATTCTTGCTTAATTCAGTAAGAATAAATTCATCTAAAAAAGAATTCACATCAATGTATTTTCGGTATCCATTCACAGCATCATTGAGTGGTACATTCACAATAGCATTTTCAAATGCATGAAAATAATTAGAGATGTAAGCTTTTTGCTGAGGCTGAATACTATCTTGTTTTGGATAATAATAAAGATAATAATTGGCAGCATCATGAGTAGCATTTGACATATAATTGCTGTACCAGCCCTGATCACCCGTCCAGTATTTATCAAGTCGAATAATATAACCGCCTGTCAGCTGATCACCTGTAGTATCCGTATATTTCAATTTCGAAATATTCACCCTTCCATCATCTCTTTTCACTTTTTCTTCGATCTGATAAACACCTTTGTAATCACCATCGATCACTAATTCAAAAAACCGGGTTCGGCTGCTGTAATGACCCATCTGATTGTGAATTCGGAAGCCAAGCTCATCCCTGATCAACGTTTTATCCTGATAAAGCCCTTTAAATACCCAATCCTTTCCGGCAGGAAATCCAAATAAAGAAACTGCAATATCTTTGTGAGCTGCATCTACCGCACTTATTCCGTATGATTTTTTGGGAAGATTGAGCGTGCTTTGTCCGTGAAGTTCTATCTCAATCAATCCATTGAATGAGTTATATGGATCGGTGATGTTGTTACGAACTCCCGGTCCATTATCAATGATACCCATGTTCACATAATAGCTCATATATGGATCGATTGCCTGACCATTAGCGTTGATGACAACGATGGGTAAATTTGATGAAGTAAATGTTTGCCCAAATGAACTCAGTCCGATCTGGGAAGCAAAATACATAAGAGTTGAAAAAAGTAATTTTTTTATCATAGTTCTATATTTACGTAATTGTAATTATATATTAAATTACGTGCCTGTTAAGAAGCCGGTTTGTCCCGTTTCGCATCTATGGTCATTGTGGCATGAGGTACACTTTTCAATCTTTCTTTAGGGATAAGTTTTCCTGTGATCCTGCAAACACCATATGATTTATTTTCCACACGTATCAATGCATTTTGTAAATGCTCAATAAACTTCTCCTGACGCGCAGCAAGCTGAGCTGTTTCTTCTTTTGAAAGAACATCAGCTGCATCTTCTAAAAGTTTAAATGTTGGAGAGGTATCATTCGTTCCATGGTCATCCTGTAATGTAAGTGAACTTCTTAAAAGCTCATAATCAGCCCTGGCTTCATCTAGTTTAGAAATGATCAATTCTTTAAATTCCTTTAATTCCTCATCCGTATATCTAACCTTTGATGGATCATTCGATGGGATAGCCTGTTTGTCGTTGTCGTTGTTTTTCATAAATGTTTTGTTTTCTGGAATTTCTAATAAATTTCATGCGAAACTATCCGCAGAATATGAATAAAATGACCGTTTTCGCCTAGGCGGTACTTTTAATCGCCAGAAAGGGAATAAATACAGTTCATAATCCTTTAAATCTCACAAAAAAACATTCCTCAACAGCAATAAAAACAGTCGTTTTGAGGAATATTATACCCAAAACCCAATAACCATAGCCAAGAGCCGGAATAAAATAGCCAAAATCTGTTAAAATGAGGGTAGAAAAACAACTTTCGGATTTCAATACCGTTAATCATAAGTCAATCGTTAAAAGGGGAAAAAAAATAGCCGAAAGCCGGACATAAATAGCCGGTATTTTTATGAGATTTTCTCCAAAATAAATAAAAAAATTAAAGAAAAAAGATGAAGAATTTAAAGAAAATATTTCAGATGAGTATGTTAGCCTTAGGATTATTAGGTGCTGCTAACAGCACTAAGGCACAAACGATTTCGAATCATTTTTTTGGTGAAAATGCATGGATGCCGGATACTATCGGTAATGTAAATGCATGTACTGAACCACCTTGTTTGTTGTACGGTAAATTGCATAAGCAATGGAACAATATCAAAGCAAGTGGTGCTCAGGTGATCAGATTTGGTGGTATTGCAGCGGATAAGAATATGCCTACAAACTACCAGTATATTAAAATGATCGATTCGATCCGTGCTAAAGGTATGGAACCGGTTATTCAGGTGCCTTTTGCAAACTGGCGTTATACAGCCCAACAGGCAGCCGATATCGTTCGATATATCAATGTAACAAAAGGTAAGAACATTAAATATTGGATCATTGGTAATGAACCGGATCTTGGATATTCATTTACAAATGCACATCAGGTTGCTAGTTATATTAAACCATTTGCTTCTGCAATGAAAAATGTGGATCCGTCAATTAAGATCATTGGGCCTGAAACCGCATGGTATAACCAGGGAATCATCAATGGTTTAACAACACCGAACGGGCCGGATGATATTACAGGTAAAGATGCAAACGGCAGATATTATATAGATATCATTTCTTTTCACTCTTATCCATTCAATGGTACTCAATCAAGAGCTGATGTGATCTCTAAATTAACATCAACCGGAGGTTTTCAGGATAACCTTATCAGTTTAAATGCAAGATTGGCAACATGTAATTCAGCTCACGGAAGAAGCGGTACATCTGCTCTTAGATCTGCGGTTACTGAAGCAAATATCAACTGGCAGAACAATGGTGGAGATAATCTCCAGGGACTTGGTGCCAATAGCTTTATCGGTGGACAGTTTATTGCTGAAATGCTTGGTATAAGTATGAAGAATAACGTTGACATGGTAAATATCTGGAGTGTGATCGAAGGTAATAATACAGAGTTGAATATTGGATTTATCGACCCTCAGACAGGAAATAAAAAACCGGGATTCTACCATTTTAAAATGATGGCTGATAATTTCAGAGGGAATGTTGCAGCAACAACAGATAACCAGAATAATGTTAAAGTTTTTGCAAGTAAAAGTTCTAACCTGATCAATGTAATGATCATGAATCAGGATCAGAGTGCTAATTATAACTATACAGTTCGTTTAAATAATGGTGCAGTATCAGGAAGCAATCCTTTGAAAATCACAGTTGATGCAGGTGTTTCAGTTGAATATAATGAAACGATCGCTGCTCAGTCAACATTAGTTCTTACATATAACACTTCAGGTGTATTGGTTAAAAAAACTGAGTATTCATTAAATAATCATGCAGTGAATAACCAGCCTCCAACTGTAACAAATCTTGTGTCTACTGGTTTTGAGGAAACAGCAATAAACAATGGTGTACCGGCTTTCGATATCAATGTGTATCCAAACCCGACAGCAGGTAAATTAAACATTGCTTTAAGCACTGCAAATGAAGAACAAAGAAGTGTTGAAGTTGAAATGGTAAATCTTGTGGGTCAGTTAGTATACCATAAAGATCTTGAGTTTAAAGATGGAAAAGAAATGATCGATCTTCAGGAAGGTGTAGCAAATGGAGTTTATATTGTGAAGGTGAAGAATGCTGCTAACAAAGTAATAACTAAAAAAATAGTTTTAGAAAGAAAATAATCTGAAACAATTAAATAAATAAAAACGCCTCCCGAAACCGGGAGGCGTTTTTTATTTAGAGACGATCATTTTCATTGATCGTGTTACACCTTCCTTTTTCAAAACATAGAAATAAATCCCATTCGGGAAATCATTCATTTCAACAGGAATAGAATAGCCCCCCTGCTTCATACTCTGATCAATCAATAAGGCCACAGGATTTCCCAGCATATCATAAAGCTTCAAAGAAACTGGTCCGGAACTGTTGAGTTGAAAATTTATATGCGTAATGTTTTTTACCGGATTTGGTGAATTCTGAAAGAGTTTAAAGGGAGAGAGATTTTCTAAAGCTCCTATTCCTACCGGAACAACTTCAGGTCCAGTAAGATCATCAAAATACATTGTATCGGTGTGCATTGTATTAGGATCAAATAAGATCACGATCTTATCAATGCTTGCCGGTCCCACAGTTCCTCCTGTGATCATCTGTGAAAAATTGAAAGTCAACAACTGCCATGCATTTCTTGCCGTAGTTACGGCTGTATACTCACTATGCAAACCTGCAGGATAACCTGAGATGCTGCTTGATCCCAACTGTATCACAACCGGAGTACCTACCGGTGCTGTGGAGTATAATTTCATTTTTATATGCGGAGCGGAAGGAAGCGGTGATGCATATACCGAAATATCCTCCAGTTTTCCGTTTATATGGATCTGTAAATTGTCGTACAAGGTCGTGTCCCGGATATAACGGGCACAATGCGCGCTGGAGTCAATTGCACTGATTGCCGGATTGTTAATCAAAGAATCCAGGGTCCCGGAATAAAAGCCGAAAAAAGAAGTCTTGTTTCCTTCAAAGTCATTATAATTCTGTTGCTGCGAATTCGCTTTGATAGAAAGAGTGAGAAATAAAAAGAGTAATATTTTTTTCATAGTTATAAATTTAATGTTCGACACTAATTGATTCATGAATGTTAATACAAAATTAAAGCCCCCAGCTCATCTGACTTGCATTACTTCGGTCAGCGGATCATTTATATCGCTGAAATCCCAAAACACCAAAAGAGGTTTGTTACTTTATTCGCAAAAACCGACATCCGGATAATGATGTGCGGTAAGGTATAAACACGTAGTGAAGCCGGGCGGGGTAAACATTCCACAACTCGACCCTCCTCCTAAAACCGGCCATAGATAAGCAAACTGGAATGATGCCAGCCTGAATTTTTCCTTTCCCGGCTATAAAAAAACTGCGGTCACCGAAAACTGGCATAAATCTTTATTTGCCATTTTAGATTTGCATAAATATTCACGCGTTTTTTTATCATCAATGAAAAGTAGTCAGCCAAAAGTTAATGAAGAATATGAACCTGATCGGGATCAACAACCTTGACGTTCAGTCGATGTCCGCTCATGGCAATAAACAACAATTACCATTTGAATTAAAAACCATTCCTGCAGATCTGAATCCTTATTATTCTGAGCTTTCCGCTGAGAGATCAGGAGATCTGTCCCAAACCAATTCATTCAGTGCAGCAGGTAAAAGCGGCACCTTCAACATAGATAGTCTTTATGGCGGTGACGTTATAAGTAAAGTAATGCAATATGCAGATATTGCTGCGAGCCTTGCGCTTAAAATGGACTTTGACGTTATCCATGCACATGACTGGATGACTATGTTAGCCGGTATAAAGATAAAACAGCAAACAGGAAAGCCTCTTGTGATGCATATTCACTCTTTGGAAGTGGATCGCAGCGGTACCGACAGCAAAGGCTGGGTGTACGATCTTGAGAAGAAAGGAATGGAGTTTGCCGACCTTCTTATCCCTGTCAGCAACTTTACAGCAGATAATATCCATAAATATTATGGAATCGATAAAAGTAAAATGTCTGTGGTTCACAACGGAAGCACTGTGGTGAAATCTTTCCGCAGTAAAAGATGCTATAAGGAAAAAACAGTTCTTTTTGTTGGTCGTTTAACACGCCAGAAAGGTCCTGAAAAATTTCTTGATATCGCAGCAAAAGTTCTCGAAACAAACCCTGATGTACGTTTTGTAATGGCGGGAGTTGGTGATTATTTTGCTTCCATGCTTGAAAAGAGTTCTTATCAGCACCTGGGTAACCGCTTTCATCTCACCGGATTTTTAAATCAGGAAAAACTTCGCTATTTATTCTCAATAAGTGATGTGTATTGCATGCCTTCAGTTTCTGAACCTTTTGGACTTTCAGCGGTGGAAGCAGCTCAGTTTGGAATTCCTTGTGTGATCTCCAAACAATCAGGTGTAGCTGAAGTTTTAAACGGATCATTGAAGTTTGACTTCTGGGACACTGATAAAGCTGCCGGAAGTATTTTAAACCTGCTGCATGATCCTATTCTCAGAAAAAAGGTAGTGAAGGATGCATCAAAAAATCTTGATTCAATAACCTGGGATATCTCTGCACAAAAGATCATTAATGCCTACTCTACACATAAGTTTATTTAACCCTTAAATTTTTTCATCATGCCGTCAATCTGCTTTTACTTTCAGGTACATCAGCCCTTCCGTTTACGTAACTATTCTTTTTTTGATATCGGCCAGTCTTCAGCATACGAAGATGATATCAAGAACGAAGAGATCATGAACAAGGTAGCGGACAAGTGTTATATTAAGACCAACCGTAAAATGCTTGAGCTGATTCAGCGTCATAAGGGGAAATTCCGGATCAGTTATTCAATCAGTGGTACTGCGATTGAGCAATTTGAAAAATACCGTCCAGATGTTCTTCAGTCTTTTATAGACCTTGCAAATACAGGATGTGTAGAATTTTTATCTGAAACCTATTCTCATTCATTAAGTTTTATTCATTCCAAAGATGAATTTAAACGTCAGGTTGAAAAACATGCGGCAGTGATAAAAAAATATTTCAATCAAACTCCTAAAGTATTCAGGAATACTGAGCTGATCTTTAACAATGAATTGGCTTCATATATTGAAGGTTTAGGATATGATGGTATTGTTTGCGAAGGTGTGGACAGATTATTAGGAACAAGATCTCCTAATTTCTTATATAACTCAGTG
>JAJTCJ010000161.1 GCA_021323165.1 Bacteroidota bacterium
CCCAGAGTAGAAGTATCGCGGTTTGAGAGTAATAATGGTATTTTAAGTTCCTGGTAGTCTTTGAAAGGAGCATCCTGAATAAGTGCCATGATGGTGATCATTGCCATCGGCATTAAAAAAAGAATAGCCAGGCCGCCTCTGTCTCGAAGCAGGATGAGTAATTCTTTTCTTATCGTGGATGTTAGTCTGAGCATATTTTTTACCGTGAGGCACTAGGGCACTAAGGGTTTGTTGTTTGTAGTTTTGTTGTTTTGTAATTTCACGCAAAGACGCAAAGTTCGCAAAGTGTTTTCGTGTCTTTTATTTGTGTTATTTGCTCTATTTTAATTTCTATTGATGATTTTCACTACACTTTGAATTTTAATCCGTCTACGAACTACAAACTACTAACAACAAACTATTTAATCGCGCAATTTCTTTCCTGTAAGTTTCAAAAACAATTGTTCCAGGTTTCCGCTGTTATTCTCTGTAATTAAATTTTTTGGTTTTCCTGAAGTAATGATCTTTCCCGAATCAATAATAGCAATGTCAGTACAAAGATTTTCTGCTTCCTCCATTAAATGTGATGTGTAGATAATGGTCATTCCATTTTTATTCAGAACATGTAAATGCTCAGTTATTACATTTCTTGATTGTACGTCAACGCCTACTGTTGGTTCATCCAGAAATAAGATCCTGGGCTTATGCAGTATTCCTGCGATCAGATTGATCCTTCTTTTCATTCCACCGGAGAACGTGCCTACCTGCTTTCCAGAATGTTCAATTAATCCGAAATGAGTCAGGTGTTTATTGATATTTTCTTTTAAAGAGCTGCCTTTAAGTCCGTACATATTTCCTACATACTGAAGGTTCTCAAAAGCGGTAAGAGTAGGGTAGAGCGCAATATCCTGAGGGACAACACCAATAAGGTTCTTTATTTCTTCAGAATGAGTTTTCGATGATAAGCCAAGTACAGTAACATTTCCGCTGCTTGGTTTTAAGAGCCCTGAAATAATGGATATTGTAGTAGTTTTTCCTGCACCGTTCGGACCGAGTAAACCGAAAATACTGGATTGGGGAATGGTGATCGAGATATCGTTAACCGCAGGAATATCCGAACCTTTATAAATTTTAATTAAATGATCAACCTGAATAGCGGCATCCCGGCTCATTATTTTTTCATAAATATTTTCATTTCACATTCCGCAATAGGTTCACCATCGCAGGTGGATTTGCTGCTGATAAGTGTTACATCAAAAACAACGTGTTCAACTTTGATCTCTGTTCTTAACTCAGAACCAGCTTTAGGCAGATTATGAATAACAAGTTTTCTTATAGCACCGATATATCCCAGGGGTGGTGTGCCTTCTTCACCATTACGAAGTAACGATGCAGTATAACCTGCACGTATAGCAGCAGTCTGAGCAATATTTTCTATGATACCGGGTTCAGCGAATCTTCCATTCTCACAGAAGATATTGTCTTCACGAATCAATAGTCCGCAAACAGTTGTACTTTCATCGTGTACCCACAATTTATCTACCATTATGATAGGCGGTTCATGCGGAAGCAGCGCAGAGACAGCTGCACCTTCAATTAATGGAGAATTTAAGACATCATTCATTTTATACAACAGTTAAGAGGGCATTAGCATAGGAAAAACGTGCACTTTCCGGAACGGTAAGCGCTATCTTTTGTCCTTTTTTGAGTTTGCCCGAACTCATTAATTCTTCAAGGGCAATAAATATTGAAGCAGATCCGATATTTCCTACCTGAGTAAGGTTTACAAACCATTTCTCCTGTGGAAGCTGAACACCGTATTTTACCATTTCATCATCCACTTTTTTTCTGAAAAATTCAGAAGATATATGTGGAAGGAACCAATCGATGCTTAGAGGATCTACATTATGTTTTTGAAAAAGCTCAACATATTTTTTTGTACCAAGCTGTGCAATGTATTTATCCAACAGACGAGGATCCTGCTTCATTGCAAAAATTGATTTATCAAGCCATTGCTGAGGGGTGAATTCACTCCATCCATGAAGGTTTCCTTCCGCATCTTTGTCCGATCCGACATACATACAAGCTTCAACTTCATTTGCAAAAGAACAGATCTCTATCCATTCGATCTTTAATGAAATTCCGTTTGGATTTGGTTTGTCGCTTAATAAAGCCGCTGCAGCACCATCAGATAACATCCATCTTAAAAAATCTTTTTCAAAAGCAAGCATTGGGTCATTCTCCAGCTCTTTCAGCTTAGTAGCTTCACCTTCATAAGATTGAGAAGATAGCCAGGTAGATAATTTCTCAGAACCTGTAGTCACTGCATTGTGAGAGTTACCAGTTAAAATAGACATGTGCGCATATTTCAACGCGTTCATCCCTGAGCAGCAGGAACCTGAAAAACTAATTGTTTCAATTGGCCTAGCCTTTAATAATCCATGTACCATTACGCCATGCGCAGGTAATATCTGATCAGGCGAGGTTGTGCCGCAAGTAAGAAGTTCAATATCTTCAAGCTTGAAACCATCTGTGCATAAAGCTTTAATAGCTTCTGCCGTAAGCTCTGCATTCGAATGTGTACTGTTGCCTTCCTTGTCGCGGGAATAGTAACGTTTGGTGATCTTATTATTTCTGAGTACAATTGATTTGGAACGGGATTTTTTACCGCCTACATAACCAAGATACTCTTCCATGTCATCATTGCTTACAGGCTCACCGGGTAAAAATTTTGCAATACGGTTTATATAAACAGATTTATCCATAAAATTTCCTTAATCTTTTTTTTCCCTTGAATTCGCACGAAACGCAAAATTACGGTATTTAATCAATTTAATGGGAACTCTGCGCTCTTTTTTTGTAAATTTTTCGCGTTTTTATTGAGAAACTTCTATCGAAGGGAGTTTTGAGAAAAATAATTGATCTCTTTCTGTATTTTTTTAGGTGCTATCAGTGGAGCCAGGTGGGAAATTATTGTGATAATTGGTGATAGAATTAGAATCCCGGTAGGCAGAACAATTCCGAAAATTCTTACGCGTGTTCTTCTTTTGGGATTTCCTGATGGTCCCTTTTTAGAAATGTAATTGGCGTAGAGGGGAAATAAAACTTTGCCTCTGCCTTCCATGATCATAAGGTTGGGTCGAATCGTTATTGCACCTGCTTTAACAAGATCGTCCTGTAAAAAATTATAATTATCTGTTTTAATGCTTTTTAAAACGGGAAGGCCATATGTCGGTGCGATTTTGAGATCGTTTTCATTGACACCATATTTTGGAAATATTCCAAGAAATTTATCTTTCACGCCTCCCAGAACAAATGCCAGAACAGTTATCAGGCTTATAAGGTTAGCTGATTTATCAACAAAAGTGATATTTCCAACAAGTTTCGCATTCAGTTTCAAAAGCTGTGCTTTCATTTTTTCCTGGGCACTCAGCCACATGTTCCTACAGGCAATGACAGTTACAACAGGTTTTCCATTCAATACTTTTTTTGCCGATTCAGATTGAAGGAAAGAATTAATGGGAATGCAAATTGACAGAAACCAGGGTTGATAGGCAAGAACTACAAGATCATAATTTTTTTCCTTATCGAAAGAGAAAGGCTGTAATTCGCAAGGTATACCATGAACAGTTTCAGGAAAAACGTCAAAGAATTCCATATAACTCCAGGGATAGGGATATGCTTTTACCGGTTTTAACTGCTCAAAATGAAGCGTAACTTCAGGATCATTCTCAAGAGGCAATAATGTAGCTTTTACAGCACTGCTTAACTGGCCTGTTTGAGTATAATAAATAACGAGTACGTTCTTCATAAAGTGATGAGGATGCAAAAATATAAAAACTTAAATGATAGAAGTATAAAAAAACCTCTTCGTTTTGAGAGGCTTGAGGTTATCTGGATGCTTTACTTTTTCCTTTTGTTGCTTCTTCGTCAAAGATCACGGTTAATGTGAGCGGCATCATCTTATCGGGAGTGATCTCTTTAAATGCGTCCTTCCACATTATCGTCATATCGTTTTTCTGCATATCGCCTGATTCTTTTGGAATGTCTTTCCACGCAACAACAATTGTTTCTTCTTCACCCTTCGCGAAGATCAAAGGTTTTTTGTTGGAGAAGAAGTTAGCATACTCTTTTCCGTCTGCCATTTTCATGGCAACTTTATTCGGTTCAAATACTCCAATTTTGTCTCCCACATACTTAGCTTTAAAAGTTACATCAGTCCGTGCTGAAGTTCTTTTGCTTTTGGCAAGAACAACATCGAAGCCACCCGTTTTATAATCATTCTTAACTGCAGGCAGAAAAAAATCGGGAGCATTGACACTTTTTACATCAGTAGAGAATTTATACATTCCTTCCATCACAAAATTGAAATTTTCCGCAACTAAGTAATCAGGGCCTTTAAGATCAATGGTCTGAAATGCATCGTCATTTGGCGGTACTATCATCCATTTTTCAACGGGGTTTATATTTTTACCTGCTATTTTGAAAATACTTTCTGATGGTTTGTAAATTATATAACTGGTTGTTTTGTTATAGATCTTGACACGAAATTTAACACCGCCCGGAGAGGATACAGCATCAACTACCATGATCTTTACATCATTGTTTTCAATCACCTGGTCGCGATACAAGATCTTTTTGTAGGGCTGTGCTTTTGCTGCACTTATCAAAAGAAGGCAAACCAGAAGTAATGCTGAAATCTTTTTCATATTTATCTGCTATTTAATATATCTTTTTGTAAAAACTCCTTAATAATAAACCCCGCTATGATATTAACGGGGAATATAAATAGAACACGGTTATCTATTTGCCTTTAGCATTACTTGTTGTTTCATCAAATTCCAATTTAATAGTTTCAGAATTTAATTTTTCAGGAACGCCCTCGGTGAACATTTCATTGAATTTCACAAGCATGTCAACTTTCTGCATATCCATTGCTCTTCCGCCTTCCATGCGATCCCATTTAAATGTAACAGTTTCCTTTTCACCTTTTTGTAATAATACCGGACCTGATTTTGCAAGCAACCCGGAAGGCTTAAGTGTGGCATATTCTTTCCCGTCAGGCATCAAAACTCCTGTTCTTTCCGGGTAAATGATACCCAATTTTTCTCCTGTATATAACACTTCAAGCTTTAAAGTTGTTCCATCACTTTCTTTTGAAAGCTTATCAAGTTTTACAACATAATCACCTGTTTTGAATTCATTTTTATTTACAGGAAGCATATAGTCAGGAGTTGGGATCCCTTTTTCACTTGCAGGAACTTTGTATAATCCATCAATTAAATACGAATATGATTTGATTGTATTATAGCTTCCTTTGATATTAACGGTCACAAAGTTATCACTGAAAGGCTCGATAACTTTCATTTTCTCCGTTGGCTTAACTTCTTTTCCATCGATTAGAAATTTACTTTCCTCAGGTTTGTATAGAAGGAAATCTTTTGTCTTGTTAACGATCTTTAATTTGAATTTTGTTTCAGCATCAGTTGAAACTGCATTGTCTACAATAATTTCAATGTCACTGTTTCCGGCTTTAACGTCTTTGTAATAAATTTTAGCATATTTGGTTTCTTTTTGAGCATTAACTGTCTGAAGCATTGTAATTGCTGTTACAGCAAGTAAGAATTTTTTCATAGGAAGGTGTTTTAGTTTATTACAGATCTTAAATTAACCAGTGACCGCTTACAAAGCTAAGGCCAAAATTTTTAATCATTAAAATTATACTCAGGCTAAGTTATACTATAAAATCAATCAAGTTTTAATTTTTTTAATTTCTGAAAAGCCTGCTTTTCTATATCAGCAATTTCCATCAGTAAGTCTGCGCAGATAACAAAATCTTTTTGTTCATTATTGATACGGCCTTTGTATATCCTTCCCATCTGAACAGCGCTGGTGCGCCACAGGTCTCCAACTTTAGTGAAGTCCTGAGAAATGTTCAATAATTCATCATTTTTGATATAAGCGTGTGCTTCTTCAAGAAAGGCTGCATATAAAAAGCGGAATCCTCCGCCACCTGTACCGATTTCTTCCTGCATTCGTACAACCTGTCCTAAATACAAGCCCGCTTTACGCGGACCTAATTTATCGCGCCACTTTAAAATTTGTTTAGCAGTATATTTTATTCCTGCAACTCCGCAAATATTTCCGGGAATATGAAGCATATCGCGGGCGCTGGTTTTTATTCCTTTAACAATTCCTTTTTTAATAACATCTCTGTTAACCTGTTTCACATTTTCAGGAAAATATACATGTCCTTTGGGAGCAAGCGGACCTTTAGCGAATCGCACTTTGATCATATCTTCTTC
>JAJTCJ010000074.1 GCA_021323165.1 Bacteroidota bacterium
AACATGGCAAGCTTATTCTTTTTTAGCCTTTGCCAGGCGAAATAAGACAATGAATGGGAATACGAATCGCTTTTTTTTGACATTCTTAAATCAGATCTTCCTTCCTTTCCACACATAACTTCCTTTGGTACCAAGGAAACCAGCTATCACCACATATATACAATAAATGAATTGCTCGGGTAGAAAAAGGTATAAAAACTGCCTCTTTTTAAAAAAAGATGCAGCTAAAAATAACAACAAAAAGTCAATTATGCATTTAATTCCGAAAAGAATAAGACAAATTTGTAAAAAAGGCAGATAAAGCATTGATTTTATTGAAGCGAACAGGCTTAATCCGACAGACAAAAGGATAAATAAACTAAAAAAGTAAACGATAAGTGATACGATCCGGGTTTCATTATTTAAAACGTTAAACCCTTTTGAAGCCCAGCGTTTCCTTTGTTCAATAAAGCCGGCAACTGATTCTTTTGCTTTGGTGTAAACTACCGCGTCCGGATCTTTTATAAATCTGATCTTACCCGCCTTGGATCCTGCTATTTTATACATCAGCAGAACATCATCGCCCGAAGCAAGGTGCTTATTGCCATTGAAGCCATTCACTTCATTAAACAATGAACGTGAATAAGCCAGATTAGCTCCATTGCACATAATAGCCTTATTGAAATACAGCGATCCTGCAGTGCTGCCCATTAAAGCAATAAGTTCCAGACTTTGCATTTTTTCAAAAGATGTTCCTTCCCTTTCAAAAGCAACAGGTCCGACAATCATTCCTGCCCCTGAATTTTCATAAAAAGCAGTCATCTTTTCCACCCACATCTCACCCATATTACAATCTGCATCGGTTGTCAGGATCAATTCGGCATTGGTAATTTTTATCGCAGTTTCGATGGCACTTTTCTTACCAGTTCCTTCTGCTGTTATTGATCTGAAATTTGAATGAAGATCACAGATCGCTTGAATCTCTTTTGCAGTATTATCGACTGAATGATCATCAACAATTATGATCTCAAGTTTATTCTTTGGATACTTTTGTTTTGCTAATGCCTTCAGACACTTATTTATCACAAACTCTTCATTCCTTGCAGCTACTATCACACACACCTTTATTAAACCTGAAGAAGGATTGTATTGAGTAGAAGTTTTACTCCATCCATAGCAGAAAAGAAGGATCATTCCAACATACAAAACAGCCAGAAAGCCCGTTATTAAAATGATTATCCAAAGCAGACCTTCCATTTAATCAGCTTTAAAGAATTTTAACTTAGAAATAAATGCACTACCAATAATGGCAGGAACTGCGAGGTTAATTATCCAAACCACAAGTGACGCAGTTATGATCACTGCCGAATTTTGTCCAACAAATTGAAAAACAGAAGATGCAACAGCCCCGCGGGTGAGTACTTCTGTAAATGCAAAGGTTGGAATTACGGATGATATCAGAAATGTTAAGGCAATAAGAATTACTGCTATATAAAACTCCAGGTCAATACCGAATGCCATCAGGACAAGATAAAACTGAAAAAGAAATACAAAATAACGCAATAGCGATAGGACCAACACCGGCATTATCTCTTTGAATCCGGTATTAAAGATCGCGTTGAAACAGGATTGAATTCGCTCATTAAAACGATGTCTTTTTCTATTCAAAAAGAAAAGAACTAAGAAAAGGGTTAAAAGGAAGACAGGAGCAATTATTAAATAAACAGGGTTAAAAATATCCGAAACCCTAAAGTATCCTTCCGAGATCTTTACAGCGCAAATAATAGAGATCATTCCCATTAATACTGTGACCGCCAGCTGAAAAAAACTGCCGATAAAGTTCTTGAGTGTTGCCTCCACTTTATCTGCTTTATCCAGAAAAAAAATGCGCCCTGCGAATTCTCCTATCCGGTTTGGCATAAATATACTCACCGTAACTCCTGCAAATACTGCTTTTAAAGCTCTCCCGAAAGAGATCTGCTCAAGATCCGAAATAAGGATCTTCCATTTAAAAGCTTCGATTCCCCAATTCAGAAACATTAGAAAAAAGGTAAGAAACAAAAGCTTAAGATCAGATGAATCCAATAAGATGGTAAGCACGGAAGTAATACCGGAAGAGCTTATTTTTTCAAAAATATAGAAGAATGAAAAGATTAATATGACGGCCTTTATAAAAAGACTTGTAACTTTGTAATTACGGTTTCCTGAAGTCACATTCATTTTCCCAACAATAATAGCAAAAAGACACGGTATGTCATCATTATCAACCGACAAAATAGTTTTAGGTATAGATCCGGGAACCAATATCATGGGGTACGGACTTATCCATATCAAAGGGACTAAAATGGAACTGGTGGTAATGGGTGTATTGCGTCTTGAAAAAATTGATGACCATGCATTAAAACTTCAGCGAATATTTGATCGTGTTGTCGCTTTGATCGATGAATATAAACCTGATGAACTTGCCATAGAAGCTCCGTTCTTTGGAAAGAATGTACAGTCAATGCTTAAGCTCGGGCGTGCACAGGGCGTGGCTATTGCAAGTGCATTGTCACGCAATATTCCCATCTGTGAATATTCACCCAAGAAGATCAAAATGTCTATTACAGGCAATGGAAATGCTTCTAAAGAGCAGGTAGCTGCAATGCTGAAAACATTATTAAACTTTAAAGAAAGTCCTGAATTCCTTGATGCAACTGATGGACTGGCAGCAGCAGTTTGTCATCATTTTCAACGTCAGCCTGCAGGAGGAAAAAAAGCATATACCGGCTGGAAAGCATTTTTAGCAGATAACCCAAATAAAAAAGTCTAACCTTATAAGTTAGACTTTATTTTTTTAGCCATTTCTGCCAGCTCTTCCGTAGATGGTTTTATCTTTTCTCTTGTAAAATTAAGATCATCCGCAGAATTAATCGGCACAAGATGCATATGCGCGTGAGGAACTTCAAGTCCAATCACAGACATTCCAATACGCTTGCAGGCAACGGATTTTCGGATTGCTTTCGCAATAGGTTTTGCAAACACTATCATTTCAGCAAGGTCTTCATCCGAAATATCAAATATGAAATCTGTTTCCTTTTTAGGAATCACTAAAACATGACCATGCACAAGGGGAAACACATCCAGAAAAGCAAGGAATTTATCATTCTCAGCAATCTTGTGAGATGGTATTTCTCCATTAATTATCCTGGTGAATACACTTGCCATATTATCTTGTAATATCTACGATCTCAAATTGAACAAGACCAGAAGGAATTTTTATCTCTGCTTTCTCTCCTACTTTTTTTCCAAGAAGGCCTTTTCCAATAGGAGAGTCAACAGATATTTTTCCGGATTTAAGATCAGCTTCGTTTTCTGCAACAAGCGTATATGTCATTGTAGAACCATTAGCAGCGTTTTTGATCTTTACTTTGGAAAGTATGAGTACTTTGGATGCATCCAGCTGCGATTCATCAATTAATCGTGCATTGTTCAATACTTCCTCCATCTTGGAGATCTTCAGTTCAAGTAAACCCTGAGCTTCTTTTGCCGCATCATATTCAGCATTCTCGGAAAGGTCACCTTTATCGCGGGCTTCAGCGATTTGTCTTGAGATAGATGGACGTTCATGAAATTTAAGATGATGTAATTCATCTTTCAGCTTTTTAAGACCTTCTTCTGTAAAATAAGAAATATGTGACATGGTATTAAGTTTTGTTATGTACTAATAAAACGCAAATCCGTCCGCCATAAGGCGGACGGATTTTCATTGTAACAAATATACTACTTTTTTATAAATTGATCCTTATTCCTAAAGAGTGTGTTCCCTGGAATGGATCTGTATCGCGGTAAGAGTAATCTAAACCAAAAGTTGATTTATTCTTTCCGAAAGGAATTTCAACTGTAAAACCAGCACTCGGGCCTGTAAACACGGTAGTTCTGTCAGCTTTTTTAGTAACACCTTTTTCATAAGTGTAACCAACTCTTACCATTACAATGTTTTTCCAACCATACTCAACACCAACTTTTAACTCATCTTTAGAGAAAGAGTTAGATGTAAAAGTTCCCATTGCAGTGATACGGTTTGTTTTCATTTTAGCGGTGTCCTTGCTTAAATAGAAATCGTAACCTGCTCCAATGTTAAGTAGAGAAGGCAATTCGAATGATGCAGAACGCTGCTCAACAGTCATTTGACTTGAACCATTAGTCGCAGCAGGAACAGGAGTTTTGAAAGATAAACCATCACCTGTGAACTTCATACGTGGTCCTACGTTTTTCAACGCGATACCGAACTTTAACTGATCGTATTTTCCGGTTACATACTGGATACCAGCATCCAATGCGATACCTCTTGCACTAACACTTGCAGTTTTTTCAGTAATAACCCTTAATGTTAATCCCCCATAGATATTATCAGAGAAACCTTTTGCGTATGAAACTCCGATATTAAGGAATTGCGGAGAGTATGTACCTAATCCACCTTCTGGTGAAGCAACAGTTGTAATTGGAATTTCGCCAAAATCCATTGACATGATCGATAGACCTAATGCGCCTGTTTCACCAACACCCTGTGTTAAACCAAAGGAATTGATATTGATATCAGTACCTTTAAGCCACTGAGTTCTTGCGAACATGATCTCTGTTTTTCTTGTGAAGGCAGTTCCTGCTACGTTAGCGAACATTGCTTCAAGACCTCTAACTCCCGCAGAGTTTGAACCAGCCCATCCGCTGCTTCTTGCCCATGGATTGATCAACAATTCTGATGCTCCGGCCTGACCAACACGGTCAGGATTACCTGCAAAGCCTACTGTAGGGACAGCAAATAAACCTGCGAATGCAACCGGGACGAAAAGCTTATAATATTTTTTCATGATACTTATTTTAAAATTCTGAATAACCTTAATTTAAATTAACACTCCTAATATGCCTCGATATCTATCGGACGCATTACACCAAACCACTTAAGGATCTTTTCACCTACATTAGGCACATCCACGTGTATGATATACAATCCGCTAGCTACAGGTATACGAGCCTCGTTTTTAAGATCCCAGTCAAGAGATGTTTTAGCCTCAGCTCCAACATCATCTTTCTTGAAACGTCTCACAAGATTACCATTCAATGTGTAGATAGTTACCGTACATCTTGAAGGTAAGTTTGTGATCTTAACAATATTATCAAGTGTTGTCTTCTCATATTCAGAATAACCATAATAAGGATTCGGAACAATGTTGATCAGATCAAGCGCAGCTTTAGCAGTTACGTTATCATTAGTATGAGTTTCAATATCTGCTGTATTGAATTCATAGATACCGTTTGCTTTGTTCACTGTCGGCAATACAGAGAAATTATATCCAACTGTAAGTGGAGATAAAGTAACAGTATCATCAAAAGTAGTAGTGACAGCCTGGAAGCTTGAACCTGCATCATATCGGATTCCATTATGCTTGATCGGACCAGCCTCAACAAAATAATGGTTTCCTATTACCAGTCCATTTTCAGCAACCGGTGCAAGTGTTCCGTATTTGTTGTATGCTTTTGTTACACGTAATTTAATGGTCACATCTGATTCATGAAGTGAATGACCCTGAGCAAGTAATGGAATATTCACCCACATTGCATCAGAATAGATCTCACGCTTATAAGAATCTCCTGTCGACCCCAAATTTTGCGATACTTTGAAAAGCCTGTACATTGCTAAGCCACCATCATAACGTGGGATATCTTTCAAGCCTTTAGGTAAATTAAGATCATTTCCAGCGTAAGTTGAAGGCTGGGTCGCGCTATAATTACGTCCAAAAATATAGATGTAATGTTTACCACCAAATAAAGGATCAAAATCCTCTGAATAAATATTTCCGGTAGGATTCCATTTCATATCAGCACCGTTTTCCAAATGAAGATATGAATCTTCACCGAAAGCCATATTTAAACGTTCCCCTGTTTCAAGATTAACAGCATATCCTGGAAACCAACCCATTCCCGTTGGAGTTGCGATCGAATCAAAAATGAAACCTCCTTCGGAAGCTACATACCCGTTATCTCCCAGTTTTCTGCCTTGTTTGTCTACAGAAGGCGACCTGCGCATACTCATTTTCGGAGCACCACCGATTGCCAATGATGGATCTTCCTGCAATTCTATAACCGGACAACGTGTCCACTTTGATTTATCGGATGTAATTACAACATTCACACTCGCAGTATTTCTTATAAAATTAAGAGTTCTGAACTTATCCCATGCAGGTCCGCCCTTGCTTTGTGTGGATGCTGTAGGAGTGTGTGCTACCAAACGATATGGAGCCCATGTTCCGCCTATGTATTTTTCAAAAGCCTGATTATCATCAATATTTGCATAATCACTATAGTCGGCAGGATCAATTTCTGCAGTTCCTGCTCTGATCCAGTTTGCATTACTTGCACCTTCTTCATCAGCCAGACCCTGAAGCCAACGTTTTGTTGGATCCGCAAAAGTCATTGAACTTGCAGCTCCCTGAGACCCATTATCTGTTGCTAAAACATTTCCCGGATCATACGCATAAGTAATGTTTACAGAAAGTCCCCATTTAGGAATAACATTATTTTGTACATAAGTTGATGGATTAACCGGTAATCCTGTAGCCTGACCGTTAATGATCTGCTCATTCGGAATAAGTATGGTAGATTCCGAAAAAATTGTATCAGACTTGCTGCCGCCAGGAAGTTTCACAAGAACCCAACGTGCGTTTGTACTGATTGCATACGAAGGCTGAGTTGCCGGTGAAATAATTTTGTTAGTTGTAGTATCAATTAAATAAAGTCTGAAGTTTTCATTCGGAACATTTAAAGGATCCACAACTTTAACTGTAACCGGACCATGACCATTTTCATAGACAGGGAACAAAGAACGTCCCGCAGAACTAATCGCCTCAGCAATGGAAGCGCTTGTCATTTCAAGAACATTTCCACCGTTACCCTGACCTTCAATTCTCTTTATTCTTACTCCTGTACCATAATCAGCATGAGCTTCAGTACCGCTTAACTCAGGATTAACAATATGAGGAATAGCAGCAACTTTTTCAACGTTTCCGCTTCCGGATATGTATGGTTTAAAGTCATTGTAAGAAAAAAGAAGAGGATTAAATTCCTGTGTGGAACTGTATCCATAAGCTACGATAGTATAATAGTAGGTCTTATGATTAATAAGTTTGTTATCACCAGAAGCAAAAAGATCGGTTTTTACAGAGATCGAGTGTGTAACTCCAAGATCAGCACCGTTCACCATTTCCATAGGAACATTTGCTGTTATTGTCTGATCAAAAGTATAATTGATAATTTGTTTGATACCATCTTTTTTATCACACTGAAATACTAAACGTGCTCTGTCAACATTTCCAAGTTCAGTTGCAGAAACAGTTGCATCTTTTAACTGATATATCTGATAACCCTGGAAACGATATAATGAATCGCCACCTACAGCTAGATCCGGATCTTCAGCATACTTTTCCTGGTAGTTGTTAGAACCTTTTGAATTCGTCCAATAAAGGATTAATTCGTTATCCATTTCCTGGATTGTTAAATCCGGAGCATCCGGACCTTCAAGTTTCTTGAAACAGTTATTGAATAATTGCTGAGCTTTTTTATCAGCACCTTTTAACAATGCTAAAGAAGCTAAAGGACCACCCTGTGTAGCACGTGCCCAAACAACCCCTGTTGTAATAACATTTACTGCACCCGGTCTTAAAGTAAATGGACCTGCAACCTGCATGAAACGTCTGTCAACGAAAGTATTATTTTCTCTCCACTCACTCCATGGAGCTTGAGGTATTCCACCCGTTCCGAATCCTGTTGGATCTGAATCATCAGGGAATACGAACTTTGCAGGTACACCTGCCCCTATAGCATCGCCACCGTAAGTCATCAACTGACCATCTCTCCAAACTCCCGTCAAATAATTATAGAAATCATTAGCAGGACCAGGATTACCATTGGTAGGGTTGTTATTATTGTTATAATAAATAAAACGTTCCATACCTAAACGTTCGTTATCTACAGAATCATCTCCATATCCGATCCCGTTTATTGTGTTAGAAGGATCATCATCAACAAAATTTGAATCCGCATAAGGCCCTTCAAAGAAATCCACACCGCAAGCAGGAGGATTCGAACCATAACCTAAAACCCCGCTCAAACCTTCATCAACCGCATCACTGTTATAAGTATAACCAAAACCGTTTGTAACATCACAACCAACATAATCATCGTTGTATCCGCCAAGATCGGCATCTACCCAAACACCGAAGTGTGTTCCATTAAGCTGGAAAGATGATTTATTAGCAATGTTATAGGTATAGAATGTCATGTCATTGATCTCATCATTTGTTTTGAAACCAAAAGCCTGAGCCTGGATCTCTAAACCAATAGCAGCTCCACCCGACTCACCATGAACATTTCCTTTATCATTGAATACCCACCAGATAGCCTGATCACCTTTTAACTTAGCTTTACAAGCTCTGTTTGCAGTAGGATCGGGGTTATCACCAAGATCAAAGTCAGGATAATCTCCCGCTTCAGGATTATAAGTAAAGTCATTGTTGTAATCGAAATAAGGAGCAAGACTTTGTCCGATAGGACCTGTTACTGGCCACTCCTGGATAGATTGCAAAGCAGTAGTGCTGATAGGCATAGCACCTGAAAAACCATTAATAACCCAGTTATGGTAAGCCTCAACATCATCCTTGTTTACTTTATAGAACTTATCAAACTGAAGGCAAGTTCCCGGGTCAATACTTGCAGCTGCATCCAAAGGACCAGGCCAATAATCATTTCCTGTCTGACGATAAGTCATTGCAGCAACTTTTAGCTGTCCACCCTGATCAAGACCACCGATCCAAAGAGAACCGGCAAAAATAGAATTGATCTTACTTCCTTTTGGAATTTCGTACTGGGCACTGATAAGATCCCACCACATATCACCACCACTAAGTAAGGTAGCTCTAACGTTATTGATATCAATGTCTACCCTGGCAGTAGCTGGAGCACAACCGGCCATTACATCTCTTGTTTGATCAGTAAGAGGAGCTATTCCGGAGCCTCCAACGTTTTCTCTCGCAACTGTGCTCAGAGAAAGCATTACCACTGAAAAGGAGGCAATAAACTTGATACGATTCTTTTTCATATTATTATAATTATGTAGCATTTCAATTTATTTCAATATTGTTTTTTCTTAGATTAAAAGTCAAGAAGTAGTCCTAAACGTATAACACGCGGTCTTGAATAGTTAGCCGGATTATTAATATTAACACGGTAAAGATCCTGGAAAGCTTGCGGATTTGTTTTTGCATTAATGTCAGACTGAGCATCTGCTGATTCTAAATAACCATCATCATCAGGGTTACCTGTTGCTTTATAAACAGTTGTAACATTCTTTTGATCAAATACATTCAATACCTGTAAGTAAATATTCAGATTAGCGTATTTTTTCTCTTCACCTTCTTTTTTACCGCCCCATATTAATTCAACATCTTTATCAACTCTTAGATCCACTTTGAAGTTCCATGGAAGATTAGACCCATTGATACTACCTTCAAGTGATCTACGCTGAGGAACATCGAAATAACCTTCAGCTGAAATATTTGACTGCTTGCTGTATGGAGTTCCTGAACCAGCTCTTAGTACAACGTTAGCACCAACATTTTCAAGAAGCTTAATTGATTTTTCAGTATCACCTTTTTTGCGGGTCCATACCGGTCCGTTGTAATCTTTACCAGCACCAAAACGGTAATCGATATTTAATACGATTGTGTGACGCTGATCGAAATCAAGCGGGTGCAATACCCTTAAATTTGGCTGTCCGGAAGAAGCAAGATTAAATCCATCAGAAGCACTTGAACCTGTACCATCAGCAAATTGTAAAGTATAGCTTGCTGTTAACTGAACACCGCTAGCCATTCTACGAAGGTCATAAGCAATAGAGAAACCTTTAACAGTACCAAAGTCAATGTTATCATATGTGGTATAAGTCATTGGGTAAGCCTTATTAACACTTACAACCTGAGTCATGTTTCTTAACTCACGATAGAATGCTGATAAAGTGATCGCAGAATTTTTCTTTTCGTTTAATACCTGAGTGAAACCTAATTCATAATCAGTAGTTCTTTCCGGCTTCAGTGAAGGATTGTTGATAACACCTGCATTTCTGTAAGCAAGATCAAGATATTGAGTAGGATCCATTCTGTTTCCTCCCGGAGGTCTTTGTGTTAACACATCATAATGAGCGAAGAAGTTAGCCACATCAGAGATTGGGAAAGCAAAAGCGATACGAGGCATAAAATTGATCTGAGGTTTGTAATCCTCAAACACTGTAGATTTTATATTTTTTTCAATCGCATCATTTTTATTGATAAGTGCCGGATTTATACCACCATCAGCACCATTCAACAAGCTAGGGTCAGAGATCTCATTTCCTGTTGCATCATACCATGTATCGCCATCTCTGTATCCTTTGATCTCAGAGTCAGCATTGTTTAAATCGTTAACGTAAACTACGAAATCATCACCGATGTTAGCCGGACGAGCTACCTGATTTGGACCGTAGTTCATTTCAGCAGCAGTTTTTGTTTCATATAAAAGATATTTATCCTTCAACACTTTCTGGTTAGCATCAAAACGATCGATACGTAAACCAACATTGAACTTTATATCTTTAAAGTCAAAACGATCCTGTAAATAACCTGCAATGTAGATCGGTCTGTATGCACCGATTTCTCTCAGGTAATTTCCGTTATCATCTTTTTTAGTATAAAAATCATCAAGACTTGGATTGCTTGTCAATTTGTTACCTGTGTGATCGTAACCATAATAAGCTACTAATCCTGTACCTCCTAAATTGATAAGATCGTCCGCACTGAACATATCAATATCAAAAGTTGAAGGATCATAAGAATCCACATCGATCCAGTTAGTACTGGTTTCAGCGTAACCAAGCTTTTGTCTTAAGCTGCGGTCGAACTGACTTTGTTCAGCTTCATTGTAATATCTGTTATAGTCATAATAATTATAAACTGAAGGATCAAAGAAATCTGTAAGACCTTCCTGAGCAGGATCCGGATTTGGATTATAAACAGGAGTGCTCTTATCAAGCTGAGCGATGTGTTTATTTGTTAGCTCACGCATTCTCGTCCATAAACCGATAGGAGAAAGTGAATATGCGCGTTGTGTTCTTTGCTCATATTCGAAACCTACCTGAATAGCGTGATTTTTTATATCAGCAGAAAAATTAGCGAATACACGGAACTGAGAATTTTCTCCATAATTATATCCACCATACTGACGTCCTGTATTATACCATAAACCATAAATACTTGCGGGACGGTCACCATTTCTTAACCCAAGACCTGCTTGAACATCATTCTGATCCTGAATATTAGGATTATTGGCAAACGCTTGAGAAGTGTAAGGAGTACCCGTTGGATTTTGAGCACCAGGAGTAAAATTAAGATCTGTATAACCAAAATCTGTTTGAGCTAATCCTTGTAATGAATCGTTCCATTCATAAATTGGTTTGATAGTTTGTTGAAACTTACCAATATATCCGTAATCAAAAACTTTATCAAGATGATTATCATCCTGTGTTTTATTTGTTTTTCTCTCGTAACCAGCCTGAATTGTAAAATAGGCATTTTTAATGTTTGATGAAGATTTTTCTTCTTCCTTAGCTGAAGCTGAATTAAACTTCTGAGTCAACTTGGCATATAATCTCCATGTTTTTTCTGTAGTTAAAGGATTGTTAACCGGATTAAACAACGCGTACTCATAAATGAAGTCGTGTCTTTTAAGATAATCAATAGATCCACCTAAAGTGATACCCATATTGGAAGTAGGCTGATATTGGATCTTACCTGCTAAACGCATTCCGGTTGACTCTACATTGGATTTAGCTTTGATCTTTACAAGATCATCAGCATTTACATAAGCAGAACTAAGAACATATCCATCTCCCTGATCAGATGGGCGTAAAGGAGTATTTGTTATTTCATTCAATTTATCATCTTTGATACGGTAGAAACCAACAGCTGAAGGATCAGGATCCTTTTCTGTTACCATCTCACCCGAAATACTAAAACCAAGAACTGATTTTTTTGCTCCGCTTGCTGAATCTTTTCTAGTTAAGATAGGACCATTGATAGAGAAACCAATAAAGTTATAACCGTATGCATCCAATCCTTTATTTTCTCCGAAACCCGAAGAGATAACCTCTATACCTCCTGTATATTTACTTGCAGGACCTCTTGTTGTAATAGCAATGATACCACCGGTTGCATCACCATATTCTGCAGGAGTACCGCCAACAATAGTTGTAATCTGCTCAACAGATGATTGAGGAACATTGCTGCTTCCGATCACTTTCTGACCATCCACATAATAAGCAGTTCCGCTTGAACGCGCACCACGTACATTCAGATCTCCGCCTTCATCTTTCTGATAAACACCAGCGGTTGTTGCTGCAACAGAATTGATATTCTTTGTTGCCATGTTCTGATACTCTTCACGTGTAACAGTTCCACCTGATTTTGTATCCGGATCAATAAGAGGTTCTGAATATTCAATTACTTCTACAACATCTAACTGCTGACCTGCAGCCATCTCCATATTAAGATAAACAGTTTTACCTACAGCAACATTGATGTTGTCGATCTGAACTGCCTGATAACCCACATAAGTGGCTTTAACATTATACTTTCCAGGATTTAATGGTTTGATAGTTACTTCACCATCAATATTGGTGGTACCTACACCGGCCTGAATACCGCCCATCTCAACAAGAATGTTTGCAAAAGGAATTGTTTCTTTTGTTGTTTTATCAGTCAGCTTTACTTTGATAGCAGACTCGTTCTGTGCAAGCATCAGCCCAGCAGATGCAACAACAATCGACAATGTTGAAAGTAATTTACGTAGCATATTTTTGTTTTTTAATAAATTCGTGCAAAATGAAGTGCGTAAATATAGGAAT
>JAJTCJ010000162.1 GCA_021323165.1 Bacteroidota bacterium
TGTTTTAAATGGTTTAACTGAAATTACGCGCAAATTTACTAAAAATTGATCTACGCTATTGATTGCTTTTTAAACAATTTGTTACCTTTAATGTTCACCCATTAGTGAAAAATTCCCAAAATAAATTTATGAGCATAGTATTAGGCCAGCAGGCGCCATTATTTACCCTTACAGATAACAACAGAACCAAAGTTTCCCTGTCGGATCAAAAAGGAAAGAATGTTCTTTTGCTGTTTTTTCCATTCGCATTTTCTGGAACCTGCACGAAAGAACTATGTACTACCCGCGATGATATTTCATTTTATAACGATATGAACGCTGTTGTGTATGGAATATCGATAGATTCTTTCTTTACTCTTGCAAAATATAAAGAGGATCAAAACCTGAATTTTCAGCTGTTGTCTGATTTTAATAAAGAGGTTTCTGAGATGTACGGTGTTTTGGCTGACGACATCCTGGGAATGAAAGGCGTTTCTAAACGCGCAGCTTTTATTGTTGATAAAGGAGGAATTGTCCGTTATGCTGAAATTCTTGAGAATGCAAGCAGTTTACCAAATTTTAATGCTATCAAAGAAACAATATCGGGTCTTAACTGATCAATAGATCCCGCTCAAACGGATCCGAAAATTATCTATAAGGAAATTTTGCTTGTCTTTATTCCAGATGTAGAAACGGATAATGTCTCCCTTAGACTTTATTTTTGGAAGCTCGATGCTGTAACTATATGTTTTCCAGCGATTGGTTATCTTATTCGGAATCTCATTCATATTAAAGGTCTGATAGTGATAAGCGTCTTTTTTAGGGTTGAAAATCGAAATCCCGATCATCGGCCCGTTCTTGCCGCTTGCCATTAACTCATTTTTTTCAACACTGATCTCCGCAAAAAGTTGGCGGTAACTGAATATCAAGCTGTCGGCACGGATATCACAGGAAGTGTTGAACTCCTTATCATTAAAGTCGCAGACATTCTTTCTTTCACCTCCAACTGACTTAGTTATGCTCTCGGTCCAACCGAAAGTTATTCTTTCATAATCATTGTACATGTTTCGTAGTGGTGCTTTAATTCCTGGATATGGAACGATGTCGTTACAGCCTCCAAGACTCGCATAATACTTTGGAGAAGTTCTCAGAAAAGTATACTTATATTTTTCTAAGTTCATGTCCCAGTGAGAGATGATGTTCTTAACATACTGAAAACTTTGTATAAGATTAAGGGCAACACATAAGCCAACAATTATGTAAAAGGCGCGCTGATGCTTGATTTTGATCAGCGATGTAAAAAGCAAAGCCAGAAGCAAAGCATTGATAGGATAGAATTCTATAAATGGACGCTGTCCGAATGAAGGACCATAATACCAATTCCACCATGAAGCTGTAACATAGATCAGCAGAAGAAAAAAGAGCAGTAAAGAATAAAACTGAAACCTGCTCTTTTTGGCAATAAGAACTAATGCACTTAAAGAAACCAGAATGAGAGGAGTGTAAACAAAAAAGCCTTTTCTGAAGCTGAATAAAGTATTGAATATCTCCGGATGCGAAAAATAAAATCCTTCGTATTTATAGCTTTGAACAAAGAAATGGCCTGTTTGTATGTACCAGAGCATACACTGAATACTTAAAATTACTGTAAATATTAAAGTGCCGAGAATGAGTCTGTAATTCAGGATCTTTTTAATACCGGCTTTCAAATCTTCTGCAGATCCGGCAATAAAAGGAAGTGTAATGAATATCAGTGCGTTGGTTGGTCTGATGATAATTATCATTCCTGCAGAAAAGGCGAGCAGCAAAAAATACCTGAGTTCTGTGCGGATAAAAGACTGTTTCGCATAGTACAAGAACATAGCAATGAAACAAAATGAATAAACATGTGAAAATGAAGGGTGGTAGACAGAGTACATCAAAAGATTTGTTCCGAATACAATAAGGAGCAATGCAATACAAATCACTTCTGTTTTTATGCCATAAAGCTGAAAGAGTCTGGAAAGAAAAAATAATCCGAGGCATAAATAGAACCATGCAGCCATACTTATACCCCTATGAAATATTGGAGAGTAGCCTGTCAACGGTTTATGAGTGATTATAGCGATGGCATATGCACTGCCGAAGAACGGAAGCATCGCAACAGCAGTTCCGCAAAAATATTTATTTACAGCACCATGTTCAGTTTTAAAAACATAGCGTTCATCGGGTGTTAGCGAGCCTAAATTTTTTTTGATAAAAATAGAAGGCAGGTACATGTAATAACCTTTTCCGTCACTGTCGATCACTTTAGCATACCCTTTTCTGTCGGGACCCCGCCAGGAGAACTGTGCGGTTAAAAAGACACAAACCAACAGAGTGGCAAGTATCGTCAGCAGGATGGTGTTTTGTTTGGTGGTGAACACTTTAAGTATTTATTCTAAAATAGTATGTTGATGAAGGCTCCATGCTTCAGCCCTGGCATTAAAAAGAATTTTGGTTTCTGACCATACCCCTTTGAACAGTTCAGAATTTCTATAGTTTTCGAGATACTGTTCTTTTGACCAATGACTGTAAGTAAAAAAAATATTCCTATTATTTATATCATTTAAAAGTTCAAGATGAGAGCAACCTTCAAAATTTCGAATGAGTAGTTTCGAAGAATTAAACACTTCTAAAAAGCGATCAATATTCTCTTCTTTAAAATTCATTTTTACAATTCTTATTATCATTGAAAGCGTATTGTTATTGAGTCATTGATCTTTAAGTTCAGCAAACTTCCGGCTTTTCCATTCCGCATTGCTATTTCAAGGTAATCAGAGGAGTTGAAGATAGCCAATACTTCACCCTCGGGAACTTCGCTGTATTCTTTGCTGATCCTTTCAATGGTATGTCGCGCAAGCTCAATTATGAAAGCACGGCCTTTGCCAACCTGTTCGAATAGTCGCTTATCGATATTGGAAGTTACATTGTCGTAGGAATCAATATAAACGAAAGAACCGCGGATATTATCTCCCATTGAGGTTGCACGGAAAGGTATACGCTGCAGCAAGCTTTCTTTTGGTTTGCCGATCGAATTAAAATCGCCTCCTTTGGCAAGGTCACATGCCGTTTTCGCGAAAATATCCCTGGCAGGGAAACTTAGCTTTTCGTTCTCAGCCAGTGTGATCTCTCTTATTTTCTGAGGCATTTCCTCAAAGAGAAGAGAAAATATTCCATTATCCGCACCGATAAAAAAATGATCATTTTGTTTGACCATCACATAACCTCCGGAAGTTGAGAATTCGGTATTGATACCAATAAGGTGTATAGTCCCTTTTGGAAAATTCGGATAGCTTTCCTTGAGTATGAATGAAGCATCAAGAAGATTGTATTTTTCTATCTGATGTGAAATGTCAATAATTACAGCACTTGGGAACCAGGTGAGAATGGCTCCTTTAATGGCGCTAACATAATGATCCTTCAACCCGAAATCCGTAGTGAGTGTAATGATCGCCATTTGTTAGTAATTTCTGATTTTTTCTATCGCTGTA
>JAJTCJ010000075.1 GCA_021323165.1 Bacteroidota bacterium
CTTTTTTATCCAAGTGAAAACCAAAATTATTTTATTGTTGATAAAGATTCAAAGGCACCGATCACTGAAAGTTTCAGGGCAATAAGAACTAATCTTGAATATTTCGCAAGTGAACGTAAATCGAAAGTTGTCTTGCTCACCTCTTATCATCCTGGTGAAGGAAAAACTTTTTGTTCCGTGAACTTATCAACTATCCTGGCTAAAGCCGGGAAAAAAGTTCTACTCCTTGAGCTCGATCTTCATAAACCTAAAGTTCAAAAAGCTTTTAATATGGAATCACTCGTTGGCGCAAGTAATGTGCTGATTGGAAAAAGCGATGTGGCTTCTACTATACAAAAAACAGAAATTGAAAACTTATATGTCTTGTTATCCGGGCCTACACCACCGAATGCTTCAGAGTTGATCTTAAGTAAGTATTTGATAGATATATTTGATTATGGACGTGAAAATTTTGATTACGTTATTGTTGATACACCACCTGTTGGTTTGATCACAGATGCTTTAGTAATGATGAAGAATGTTGATGTGTCATTATTTGTTCTTAATACAAAATTTGCTAAAAAACAGATCGTAAATATTGTCGAAGATATCGTTGTAACAAATAAACTTCAAAATTTTGCTCTGATTTTAAATGGAGTAAAAAGAAAAAAATCAGGATATTATTATAATTATGGTTATGGATATGGTTACGGCAGTGGCTATGGCTATGGGTATGGCAGCAGTTATGGTTATGGATCACAAAACAAACCAAAATAATTTATTCTTCGATTTCGATGAGAGCATTGTTTCATTTATTACATGTGATCAGGAATGATTTTAAAGTGTGGTTGAAATTAAACTATTCTTATCCGCGCAAAGAATTTTATAAAAGAGTCAAATCTATTGTTTCTTCAGATCTTAAATTGAAAAAGGGAACTGTTATAGAAGCAAATGTCCAAATTTCAAATCATTTAAAGGAAGCAGGGAAGTATATTTATATAGCCAATAATACCTATATCGGTTTTTGCAGTAAAATAGGAAGCTTTACAAGTATTTCTTTTGGTGTCAAGATCGGTTTAAGAGAACATCCATTGGTTTTTGTGTCAAGCAGCCCTGTCTTTTATGCTAAAAGAAGAGGATGGGTTTCAGATGACAGATTTAATGAAACCTCTGATGGAATGGTGGAAATTGGCAATGATGTTTTGATTTCTGCCAATGCTGTAATACTTAGTGGTGTCAAAATTGGTAATGGTGCTGTGATAGCTGCTGGTGCTGTTGTAAACAAAGATGTGGAACCCTATGCTATTGTTGGTGGAGTTCCGGCAAAATTTATTCGTTATCGTTTTGATGAAAAGATAAGAAAAGGGTTGTCGGATAGTCATTGGTGGGATAAGGAGGATGAAGACCTGAAAAAAATGCTTCCATATTTTAATAATCCGGAAGATTTTCTCGCCAATTTTACCAAGCATTAAGCACGTCTCACCATTTTCCGGCTTATTGAAGATACTCTTTAAAACTGTTCAGTCATTTATGATCAGAAAATAAAAATAAAGTCTTAACTTAGTATATCCACTTCTTACTCTATTTTTCAATGGCTAAAAGGGTATTTTTTGTTTCTGTGTTTTTTATTTGTGTTCAGCATTTGGTTGTGTATTCACAAAGTATTCAACGGTTCTCTTTTGCTTCAGGAGCCGGAATGAATGGAAATACATTCCTTTTGGAATCAAATATTGGTGAACTTGTGGTTGATACTTATAATTCAGGCACCAATCTGCTCACCCAGGGTTTTATACAGAATGATGATTTTCTCCTTGGCTATGCAACAAATTTAAGGGCAATTCAAGGGAAGGTATTCCCGAATCCGGTAAGTTCTTTTTTGCATATAGAATTAGAGTTGGTTACATACCCGGAGTTGAGTATTGAAGTATATGATATGCTGGGTAAAAGGCAGATTTTGCAACTTAATAAACATTTTAAAGGCAGCAAAGTCGTTTATGAATTGAATTTTGAGAATATAAATTCAGGATTCTATTTTGTTAAAGTGATTTCAGCCGACAACCGGTTTAATGAGGTATTTAAAGTAACTAAAGTCTGAAAAAATGATAGGGTTAATTAAAAATACACTTATTATTTTAATTGCTTTTTTTGGCTTTGGGCCTCTTTGCGGATATTCTCAAAATATTCCCCAAGGTTTTAACTATCAGACAACAGTGCGTAATTCTGTTGGAATAAGCATGATTAATCAGTCGGTTACTCTGCGTTTTTCTCTATATTTAAATTCCCCTTCTGGTGTTCTGGCATGGCAGGAAGATCATTTGGTTTTTACTGATGATTTTGGGATGGCTAAGGCTGTTATTGGAAAGGGAATCTCAACAGGAGCGGGTTCCATAAGCTCGTTTAGTGCGATCAGTTGGGGATCTGCATCTTATTTTTTGAAAATTTCTCTAGATCCTGCCGGTGGCGCTGTTTTTACAGATATGGGCGTCAGTCAGTTGTTTTCGGTTCCGTATTCTCTTTTTTCATTAAATACTGCACGTGCTAAAAGCATAGGCATAGTTAATATGACTGACGCAGATATAACTAGTATTGCCCCTGGTAAATTATTGAAATGGAACGGAAACTACTGGATCCCTGCAACAGATATTCACTCAGATACAGTGCTTTTTGCTTTTAATGCCTCCAATTCTACCTATTCTGACTCTGCAATGTATACATATGCAATATCATCTTCAGATACGGTTTCGTTCGTTTTTTTATCCGATACTTCGGCTTATTCATTAAATTCTCAGAACACTTTTAATTCTGTAAATTCAATGTATTCGGATACAGCTTTATATGCTCTTAATACCCCTGTTTCAACGTGGTTGTTAAACGGAAATGGATTGGGCAGTTCAGCAAGATACATTGGGACAAATGATACTGCAGATCTTGTTTTTAAAACAAATAATACTTCACGGGTCTTAATGAAAAACAATGGAAATGTATTGATCGGCAGTTCTGCAAACAATGCCAGTCTGGCTGTAAACGGAAATGACGGATTGTTTTCAACCGGGACATTCGGTTCTGTATATACTCCGGTACAGGGGGCCGGCTCTAAAATGATCTGGTATCCGTCCAAAGGTGCTTTCAGAGGAGGCAGAGTAAGTCTTGATCAGTGGGATACAGCCAGGATTGGTGAATATTCCATGGCTTTTGGATACAACACAAAATCCCGTGTAAGATCATTTAGTTCAGGTTTTGAATGTGAATCAGTTGATTATTCCTTTTCTGCTGGCAGAAGATCAAGAGCAACACCAACAGGTCCATATCCTCAGGGAAATAGTGTTTCGTTAGGGGATAGTTGTCAGGCATTGTCTTATCGTGATGTAACGATTGGGAGGAATAATATTTCTGCCGGAGCAATAAATATTCTTATTGGATTTAGCAACACTTCTCCAGGTGGACAATCCGTTTGCATGGGTTCTTTCTGCAACACATCAGGTAATAGGTCAACCGTTCTTGGATATCGTGGTAATACAGCGTCTTTAAAAGCAGGTTTTGTTTATTCAGATGCGTCATCATCCGCCCTTACTACTCCTGCACTGGCTTATCAATTTGTTGTTCGGGCTTCCGGAGGCGTTGTTTTTTATTCGGATCCTTTAAACACAATGGGAGTAACATTGTTTGCAGGCGGGGGAAGCTGGTCTATGATTTCCGATCGAAATAAAAAAGCGAATATTTGTAATGTAAATTATGAATCCATTCTGACCGGAATAAATAAACTTAAAATAAGAAGCTGGAATTATAGATCCCAGTCAAAATCAATACGGCACATCGGGCCTATGGCGCAGGATTTTTACAACGTTTTTCACCTCGGAGAAAATGATGTTTCTGTTTCAAGTGTGGACATGGATGGAGTTATCCTGTCGGGAATAAAGGCTCTAAGTTTCAGGGTTGATTCTTTAAATAATTTTATGGACATCGAATCACTTAACTTGAAAATTGAAAAACTTGACGATTCTGAGGCATTAAATACAAGGCTTGATGTTCTTGAAGAGATTTTAAAAAATGAATAATCAGATTGATAATTAAAAATATTAGACATGAATACAATAAAAAACAAACTACTCCTTGTTCTGATGCTTTCCTTCTTTTGTATGTCAGGGATAGCACAAGGAGTGCCTCAGGGCATTACATATCAGGGGCTGGCACGTAGCTCCTCGGGCATTGTTCTTACCAATCAATCAGTTAGCCTTAAGGTAGGGATATACTCCCCAACCATTAGCGGAACATTGGAATGGGAAGAAATTCATTCGATCTCCACCAACCAGTTTGGATTGCTGTATTGCATTATTGGTCAGGGGATATCTACAGGTGTAGGATCTGCAGGCTCTTTTGCATCTATTGCCTGGGGTTCTGGTCCCCATTTTATAAAAATAGCTTTGGATGAAAATGGTGGTTCTTCCTATACTGACTTAGACACCATACAATTCTGGTCGGTTCCTTATGCCATGTACTCCGGGGCTGCTGATAGTGTATATCAGCCTTTGCGTTTAAGCCAGTTAACAGATGTAGATACGATTGGAGTATTTACTGGGTCAGTATTAAAATGGAATGGATCGTTCTGGTACCCGGGAGTTGATAATAATTCGGACACGGCATTATATGCAACAAATGCAGGCCATTCTATGAATTCAGATACAGCCGATTATGCGATAAACGTATTGTCTTCCGTTGATACAGTTCCGTTTGCCTACAATTCAGATTCCTCCTTATATACTATCAATGCAGCAAATTCAGCAAATTCAGTAAATTCGGATTATTGTGATACTGCACTGTATGCATTTGGTTCGGATAACTCCTCCAGTTGGAATTTAAATGGGAATTCGGGGACAAATCCGTCTTCCAATTTCCTTGGTACTTCAGACAATACAGATCTTGTTTTTAAGACAAATAATACCGAAAAAATGAGGCTTACTTCAGGAGGGAGGATTGGAATAGGAACCTCCTCACCTTTGGCATCGGTACATATTGTAGGTAATAATGGTCTTGTAGTTGAGGGTACATTTGGAACCGGAGCTCTTCCTCCAACCGGAGCCGGAACCCGCATGGTATGGAATCCTAAAAAAGCTGCTTTCAGAGCCGGAGGTGTAACTTCAAATCAATGGGATGATATAAAAACGGGTGATTATTCATTTGCTTCCGGGTATAATACAACGGCATCGGGAGCATATTCAACCGCATTTGGATCCGGTTCTACTGCAAGTGGTCAATATTCACTGGCAGCCTGTGAACTTTCAACAGCATCAGGAATCTCCTCTATTTCATTAGGGAATGCATGCATTGCTTCCGGGGCATATTCTGTTGCTATGGGACGAGGCTCTCAGGCTACAGATTCATCTGCTATAGCAATGGGCTACCATCCTTCGGCAACGGGTAAATATGCTATATCTATGGGATACAATACCATTGCCTCGGGCGACTATTCATTGGTATTCGGATATGAAGCCAACTCAAATAATAAAAGAGGAAGTTTTGTCTATGCAGACCCATCATCAAATATTCCAACGAACAGCACGGCTGATAATCAGTTTATGGTAAGGGCGTCAGGCGGTGTGGTTTTTTATACGAATGCCGGACAGACAACTGGAGTGAGCCTTGCAGCAGGAAGTGGTAGCTGGTCAAGTGTTTCTGATAAAAACAAAAAAGAGCATTTTAAAAAGGAAGATCCCGAAAGTATTTTAAACGCGTTGAAAATTTTGGATGTGTATTCTTGGAATTATAAATCTCAGGCGGTTTCTATCAGACATATCGGACCATTTGCTCAGGATTTTTACAGCCTGTTTAAATTTGGGGAAAGTGATACCACTATTACATCAGTTGATGTTGATGGAATAAATCTTCTTGCTATTCAGGCTCTCACTAAGAAAACAGAAGAGTTGAAAAGGAAATCAGAAGAAATTGAGGTATTAAAGGCGCAGGTCGAAAGGTTAAAAAGGGAAAAAAAGAACATTGAAAACCGGGTAGAAACTATTGAGCAAAAAATCAAAAAAAGAGAGGCAGTTGCTACAGTTTTAAGCAAATAGCTTATCAGTTCATTTATCACGCTAAAAAATCAGGGTGTGATATTTCAATTTCCGGCTAGTTTTCCACATTGATATAAAATATGAAGATTAGAAATTTTGATTTGATAAAAGGGGGATTGATAATTCTTGTAATAATTGGTCATGTTTTACAAGGTTCACTTTCGGACAATTTAGCCAGATATTTTATTTATAGTTTTCACATGCCTGTATTTATTGGGATAAGCGGATACCTGATTAATATAGATAAATTAAAGATACTTCCTTCAGCGGAAATTTTCCAAAAATACTGCTTCAGGGTGATTATACCCTGGTCCATCGCAATTGTTACATATCTGTTCTTCTTTAATTATGCTTTTGCACAAGGAATTTCAGTGAAGATTGTAATCGGTAAGCTTATCAGGTCGTTTATTTCCCCATATTATCACCTATGGTACATACCGGCCTTTATAAGCTGGGTTTTTCTGACAGTTGTTTTTTTGAAAATGCGTATTTCTTTGAGATCTATCTTCCTGATCAGTCTTTTAATTTCGATCTTTTTCTATCTTTTAAATTACAATGTTATTTCTTTCAATAGTGCCTTAATGAAGAAGATGACAGAAGTAAGTCTTCACACCTACAAGCCATATTTTTTTATGTTTTTTGTTTTCGGTATTTGTATAAGGAACGTTAAGATTAAATTAAACATTTGGTTGAATCTGATAATTGTATTGATCTTATTAGCTACTCAGCTAGTATTCTTTTATTTCCCATGGCCATCCGCTGAGATGGTTTCAACGATCCTATTGAATTTTTGCTTGCTCCATTTATTAATTGCGCTCGCATCTCTGGATAGGTTGCCGCATTCTCAGCTTCTCGAATGGTTTGGAATAAATTCTCTGGCTATTTATTTATGGCACATTGTTATTGTTTTAATTCTGAAATTAACACTCGGAACCGAGAACATTATCTTGTTTTATTTTGTATGCCTTATCGCAGAACTAATATTGATAATAGCGATATATTATCTTACAAAGATTGGGTTTGTGAACAGATTCGTTTTTGGAGTGATTTCTAGATAAATGCAGGATAATCAAAAAATAATAAAACCTTAAAATGTATTTTGCCTTATATTTATCGTAGTTCACTTATGAAGTATCAAAAAACAATATATAAATGAAAATTGGAATTTTGATTCAGGCCCGCACCGGTTCTACTCGTCTTCCGGGAAAGATTGTACTGCCTTTTCATGAAACGGAGACCTTACTGGATATTATTATCAGTAAGTCAAAAATGCCCGGGTATCCTGTAGTGCTTGCCACCTCAAATAATAAGTCGGATGAGGTTTTGAGATCTTTTGCTGATAAGCATAAAATATCTTTTTTTTCAGGAGAAGAAAATAATGTATTACAACGCTTCATCGCTGCCGCAGAAGCTAATGATTTTGACGTTGTAATAAGGGTTTGCGCTGATAACCCATTTATTCAGGTGGACTACATCAATAGTTTAATAGAAACTTTTTTGAAGGAAGAACATGATTATATCAGTTTTTTTACGAAAGGGGATGTGCCTGCAATTAAAACTCATTATGGTTTTTTTACAGAAATGGTTGAAGTTAAAGCTTTAAAGAAGATTGCGACACTCACTACTGAAAACCTGTATCTGGAACATGTTACTAATTTCATTTATACCCATCCCGAGAGCTTTAGGATTAAAAAATTATCTTTCCCTTTCAAGGAGCCTGATGATAAAATAAGATTAACAATTGATACAAAAGATGACTTTAGGTTAGCATCTTATCTTTATAGCTTATATAAAGATTATAAGCCAAAAGATCTTATAAAACAGGTTGAAAAGGATCCTGAATTATTAAAGGTTATGGCTGAACAGGTTATTGTCAATTCAAAGTAGACTGAATTTATGTCCCGGATAAAATTTATTAATAAGAGGTAATGAGTGAAAAAATAATGAAAGATGAAGGTTCTGAGATGTGGCAGCTCATCGAAAGACTTTGGCCGATCTGTAGAAGCATTACGGGAGACGGACTACGTGAGACCCTAAATATTATCAAGGAGAAAATCCCCTTGAATATTTATGAAGTTCCTACCGGGACTGCTGTTTTTGACTGGACGGTACCAAAAGAATGGAATATCAGTGACGCTTACGTATTGAATGAGGAAGGACAAAAAATAATTGATTTTAAAGTCAATAACCTTCATGTGGTAGGTTATTCAATCCCTGTTAACGAATGGATGGAACTTGAAGAGTTGCAGAAACATTTGCACAGCATAGAGAGCCAGCCGAATGCAATTCCATATGTAACATCTTATTACAAAGAATATTGGGGGATTTGTTTAAGCCATAGTCAAAGAATGGAATTAAAACCCGGTAAATATTTTGTTTGTATCAACAGTTCTTTAAAAAAAGGAAGTCTTGCTTATGGTGAGTATCTTATAAAAGGCTCCTCTGAAAAGGAGATATTTTTGTCAACTTATGTTTGCCATCCTTCGATGGCAAGTAATGAACTATCCGGTCCGGCAGTAGTCACGCAGGTGGTAAAATGGTTGGCATCTGAAAAGAGAAAGTATTCTTACCGTATAGTTTTTATACCGGAAACAATAGGTTCAATAACATATCTGTCGCTTCATCATGAAGAAATGAAAAGGAATGTAATTGCCGGCTTTAATGTTTCATGTGTTGGGGATAACAATAACTATTCATATGTGAAAAGCAGATACGGAAATACATTTGCCGACAGGATCATGAAGAGAATATTAAGTAGGGATTATCCTGGTTACAAGGAATTCTCATTCCTGGAAAGGGGAAGTGATGAAAGGCAGTATTGCAGTCCTGGTATAGATTTGCCTCTTGTTGGATTTTGCAGAACCAAGTATGAAGAATATCCTGAATACCATACTTCATTCGATAATTTAAGTTATATTTGTGAAGAGGGGCTGACGGGTGCTCTGGGACTATTAAAAAAAGTTATTCTGCAAAAATGATCTTGAAGATATATCTGATATAACAGGAATTCCATTTCAGGAAATTTCAGAATATCTGGAATTATTACAAAAGGAAGATCTGATAGAAGAAATAGGAATAATAAAATAAAGCGGAAAAAATAATATTTGTTTCAGTTATCTGATGAAAAAGGAAATATACATTATAGGTGAAATAGGTCAAAACCATAATGGTTCGGTTGATGTAGCTAAGCTAATCATCGATGCCGCAGCCCGGCAAGTGGAGGAAGTAGATTTTAATCTTGTGCTAAAACCGTTTAATGCTGTTAAGCTTACGAAAAGAGATCTGAAACAAGAGCTTTCTGCTTCCCAAATGCAAAAAGTGTATGATAATCCGAATTCATTTGGTTTTGGAATTAAATGATGAAGAACATTTTGAGTTATATAAATATGCAAAAAGCAAAGGCCTGGAATTTGTTGAAACTCTATGTGCTGTAGGTTGTCTTTCAATGTTAAAGCTGTTTAGCCCTGATAAGTTAAAAGTTGCCAGCCGTGATCTTACCAACTTACCATTATTAAAAGCTCTTGCTGAAACAAAGCTTCCAATAATCCTATCAACAGGAATGGGAGGACAAAAGGAATTGGATGATGCTTTGGGAGTTATAACTCAACATCATAATAATATTTCCATTTTACATTGTGTTTCCCAATATCCTACAGAGCCTAAGAATGTAAATTTAAATACAATCACTTTTTTAAAGAAAAAGTATTTGAACTATACTATCGGCTATTCTGATCATACAATTGGTATTTCTGCCCCGGTTGCAGCTGTTGCGATGGGGGCCGAAATTATTGAAAAACATATTACCCTGGACAGAAGGATGAAGGGAACAGATCAGGCAGGCTCACTTGGCACTGATGGTATGAATAGAATGGTAAGGGATATCAGGATCCTGGAAATGGCTTTCGGAAGTGAGGATATTTTTATTGAAAAGGCAGTAGAAGCTGCAAAGACCAAGCTGGAAAGATCAATAGCTACAAATAAAGCATTGCCAAAAGGCCATGTGATCAAATTGGAAGATTTACACTTACTCTCCCCGGGAGATGGATTTAAATGGGCTGAAAAGGATAAACTAATTGGGAAGAAGTTAAAACAGGATGTTCCTGCTGATGAAATTATTTATCCATCTTTTATTGATTAAGAACTTCCAATTCAGAATTTTAAAATGGCGTTACCAAAACTAATTATAACTGATATTGATGGAGTCTGGACAGATGGGGGAATGTATTACGATCAAACAGGTAATGAATGGAAAAAATTCAATACATCTGACAGTGCCGGAATTATTTTTGCCCGGATGCTGAATATTCCTGTTGCAATTATGACAGGGGAAAAAACAAGTATTGTTGACAGAAGAGCCGCGAAATTAAAAATTGAACATATTTTTCAAGGGGTAAAGAATAAATTAAAATGCTCACATGAATTGTGTGAGAAACTTGGCATATCCATACAGGAAGTTGCATTTATAGGGGATGACATTAACGATATTAATCTTTTAAGGAACATTGGAATTAGCGGAGTTCCTGCAAATGCTCCTGACTATGTGAAAGCTTATGCCGGATATGTTACAACAAAAAAGGGTGGAGAAGGAGCATTCAGAGAATTCGTGGAATATATAATTAAAACTCATGGAAATTTTGAAGATGTCCTTAACTCTTATTTATCGATTGAACATAAGGATCATTAAAATTCTGTTATTCACATTTAAATGCTCAAATCGGTAATAAAAAAATATTTTAAGTTTTTCGCTTATTTCTATTCTCATTTAAAGAACCGTATATTTTTCGCTCTTTTTCTAAGTTTAACTGTTGGGCTTCTTGATGGTCTCGGCCTTGCCATGTTCTTACCATTGCTCAAAATGGTTGACGAAGGAAGTTCGGCTTCAGAAGGAATGGGTAATATGAGGTTCTTAACGGACGGATTAGGAGCATTAGGAATTGGGTTGAACTTAAGTTCAGTTTTATGCGTCATATTATTCTTTTTTGTTTTAAAAGGACTGATGAAATTTTTTGAGAGCTATTACCGGGTAGCCCTGCTCCAGGATTTTATTTTAAAACTCAGGTATGAAAGCGTGGATAAATTATCTACTTATACCTATAAAGCATTTATAACAGCGGATTCAGGTAAAATCCAGAATACATTAAGTGGTGAGATAGGTCGGGTTGTAACAGCCTATACCTCTTATTTCGGAACAATTCAAAATATCGTTTTTGTTTTGGTTTACGTTGTCTTGGCTTTTTTTGCTAATCCTCAGTTTGCATTACTTGTTGCAATAGGTGGCGTAATTACAAATTTGCTTTACAGCAATATTTTTAAAAGAACAAAAAAAATATCAATCACCTTAACTAGTATAGGACATAATTATCAGGGACTTTTAATCCAATCTGTCGCATTTTTTAAATATTTGAAGGCTACCGCGAGGATGAAAATATATTCTTCAAAATTAAAAATGAGTATTAACGAGATTCAAAAGAACAATAGAAAGATAGGAATGATCGCAGCTTTTCTTGAATCCTCAAGGGAGCCGCTCATTATCCTTGTGGTTGTTTCTGTTATCCTTGTCCAAACTACTGTTTTTCATCAGAGTCTTGGATTAATAATCCTGAGCTTGTTGTTTTTTTACAGATCTTTGAATTATCTTATGCTGGTTCAAACAAATTGGAATTCTTTTCTCGCTGTATCAGGATCACTGGAGAATATCGACAGCTTTATTAAAGATCTGAATCAAAATCAGGATGTAAAAGGAAAAAATTCACAATGGACTTTTAACAGATCGATTACAATAGAAAATGTCAGTTTTTCATATGGTAATGAGCTGGTTCTTAAAAACATTGATCTTGAAATAAAGAAAAATGAAACAGTTGCTTTTGTAGGTGAAAGTGGAAGCGGGAAAACTACTCTCGTAAATATATTATCAGGATTAATGCCTGTTGATTCAGGAACTGTCAGAATTGATTCCGTTGATATGAGAGATTTAAATATTAGCTCTTTTCAGAATAAGATAGGATATATCACGCAGGAGCCGATAGTTTTTAATGACTCAGTCTTCAATAACGTTACTTTCTGGGCGGAAGAAACACAAGAAAATAAAATTAAATTCTGGAATGCTTTAAAAAAAGCTGCTATTTATGATTTTGTAATGAATTTACCAGATAGGGAAAAATCACCGCTCGGCAATAACGGGGTAATGGTGAGTGGCGGACAAAAACAACGTATTTCAATAGCAAGAGAATTATTTAAGGAAATAGAAGTTCTGATAATGGATGAAGCAACATCTGCCCTGGATTCAGAAACTGAATTATCAATCCAGGAAAATATTGATCAATTAAAAGGACAATGTACCATTCTAATTGTAGCTCACAGGTTATCAACGGTGAAGAATGCTGATAAGATCGTTTTGCTGAATAAAGGATCTGTTGAAGCGGTTGATAGCTTTATCGGCATGATCAGTAAGTCGGAGAACTTTAAAAGAATGATTGCATTGCAGGAAATTTAAGATTAAAAAAAGATGCAAACTTTTTCAGAATTCAAAGAAAATTTTTATTCACGGGTTAAAGACTTTTCCCTTTTTGATTGCCAGGATTTTAATATTTTAAAAGTTGTTCTTGATGGTTTGAAAGTGAATTATGCTGCAAGGGGTCGTTACAAAACCTATATGTTTTACAATGAGCTTAGTTATATTCTTTACCTGCGTCTTAAAAGAATACTTGGTAAAGGAGAGAAAACTCACTTTGGCAGGTTAAAAGAATTCAGCGATAGAAAGTATCTTATCATTGACCCAGGCAGGTTAAAAAAAAATGAGAACGGTAATTTTGTTTCTTCCTATTTCTGTAATTTTTATAGTCGGTTAAATAATTATACTTCCATATCGGATACCACTGACCATCCCGAACTCGTTAATTTTGTTTCAGCTGATCTTTTTAACGAACTTCAATTTGAGCCTTTAAGTTCTGACGAAAGATTATTAAGAAAGGACTTATTAAAAACCTTTAAAAACATCGAACACAGCGGTATTTTCAATCCCGATGAGCTATTGAATATTAAAATCAGTATTGATCTATGCTTCAGGAAATACCGTGAATGGACCCGGATTCTGAAAGTGCTCAGGCCTCAACAGGCCTTTTTTGTTTGTCACTATCATAAAGAAGGCGCTATTCTGGCCATGAAAAGGATAGGGATTAAAATGACAGAGTTGCAGCACGGATTAATAGCTCCGGAGGATATTTTCTATATGTTTCCATCGGAAATAAAGCCGGTCAGAGGAAAAGCGCTTTTCGCGGATGAGATATGGGTGTACGGTGAATTCTGGAGACAGCGATTATTGCAGGGAGCTGAATATGAGGCGGGACAAATTAAAGTGTTCGGTTATTATTTACACGAAAACAATTTGATACCTGAATTAACGGCAAGCAGGTTAAAGGATATGAAAGGTGAATCCAGGGTTATTTTAATTACCACGCAGGATAAGCATCCTCAGGAAATAATTGATTACATATCTTTTTTATCAAAGGATATACTTGAAAAAAAATATAATTACCGCATTTGGGTAAAGCCGCATCCGGCAGAAAAAAAGGGAACTTTTAACCAGATCGCTCAAATGAAGAATGTGGTGGTTTTGGAAGAAAACTTGGATTATCTTTTCAAATATTCTGACATGATGATCAGTATATATTCCACCACATTGTATGATGCCTGCCGTTATAATTTACCAGCTTTTGCTTTATACATAAGTAGTTGCGCTGATTATGTGAATTCTATCGTTGATTCTGGTGTTGCAAAGCTTATTTATCCGGATCAAAATCCGATTGAAATTAATGAAACCAGCGGTAAACCACTGGACTCGGGGTTTTACTTTTCCAATTGTGATTATTCCATGATTTCTGTATAGTTAATGTATTCTGTTATGTACGCAATATGAAACGAATAGGCATTGTTTTTTTGGTAGGTATATTTTTTTTGTTTTTATTATTAAGGGTGTTTTATCTTGATGCCGATGTTCCCCTTATTAATATTGTAAGAATAGCGGATATTGACGAGTTTTATTATTCCATCGGAGGATTTAATTTATTTTATTTCGGAGAAATAAAGAACAGCGTGCTGCCATTTGCTGAATCCGATCTCAGTCCATTCGCGACTCTGCTGGATCTATTCACATATGTTTCTGTAACAGTTTTTGGAAATACCTATTATGGTTTAAGAATGGCATCTGTTCTGGTTTCCTGTCTGATATTTATTTTGATAATTTTAATTTTAAGGAAAACATCACTTTCTTTTTTTAATGTATCCAAGGTCAGAGAAAATTTATTCATTTATTTAATATTGATATACTTTGCTCTGGATTTTTCTTTTTTGATCATGGGCAGAATATGTGAGCCAACTATTTATAGGTCTTTGTCAATGATTATTGTGATTTATGTTTTCGCACACCTGAATAAAATGTCTCCTTCCTCAAAAATGTTTTTACCTTCTTTTTTAATTGGTGTCATTTCTATGGCAACAGTATGTTTCGTGTATTTTTATAATATATTTATAGTAGCTGCCGCCTTTATTGCTTTTTTTCTGTTTATAAGATCAAGAGGGATCAGATATATTTTGAAGTGCCTGGTTTTGTATGGTGCAGGTGTTCTTTTAACGTTTATTGTTTATGATTTTTATGTTAGATATAACTTTGGCAAGAGTTTTATTTCATATATAGAATTGCTTTCAACATTTTCTGATAGAGTTTTGAAACCGACAGCAAATGATCATGGGGTTTTAAGGAATGCATGGCATTTTTTAAGATTTACCTTTTTACAGGATTTTGGTACCAATATGTTTAAGTTTAATTTGCCCTTTCTATTCGCCTTTTTAGCATTTCTGCCGGTTTATCTTTCAAAAACTTTTAAGGAAAAAAAAGTATTTGACATTTTTGTTCTTTCCCTGATTGGTTTTTGGTTTTTGCAAACAATGTTTGAGAATTCATTTCCTGATAAACGACATACACTTATGTTTCCTCTGTTTGTCCTGGTTTTAATTTATTCTGTTGAATATTTAAACAAGTTCTTAGAGGATTTGAAAAACAGTTTGATGAAAAAAATATTTCTTTTTGCTTATTATTTCTTTATTTTAATTATTGGTTACCTGCTATTTAAAGGATTCAGCTTAAAACATCTGAGCTCTTATCCGGAATTAATGACTTTTAGTATGCTGAATGGAATCTTTTTATTAGTGGTCTTTTTAATTTTCTCACTCGTAGTGTTTGCTTATTTGCGCATTGCAATAATAAAGCTGTTGCCTTCGTTCTTTATTTTACCAGCCTTTTATCTTTATATAAATTACGTAGTTCAAAAGAGGACTTATTCCTATAGGGACATGATGATTGAAATGAGTGAGCATATAGATCATAAAAATGTAGTTGGAGGCATTTCCTATGCAACTAGATTATATAACAGCTCAATACCTTCGGTTAATTCTTACGCATGGATGTATCATAACCCCAAAGAATATAACAAGCGTGTTTCCGCACTTTTTAATTCCGGTAATGCTGATCACATAGTGTTATTGAAAGAAGATTCAAAAGATAATTTTTTTCATAGGGAAAATAGTCTGAGTGAATTGGATATCGACAAGAATATTTTTTTTGAAAAGATCGGTGAGTATAAAGTAAGAGAAAGAACATTTTTATTGTTCGCAAGAAAAGAGCACCGTAAATAATATGAAATTAATTACTTAACATCTGACGATTAAATATTATGGCATCTTCCAGTCTTCAGAACATTCTTATAATAGGTTCAAATAGTATTGTTTCAGAACAGTTGGTTATGCAGCTGTCAGGGAAATATTCTATTGATATCGTTTATTCTTCCGAAAAGTGTGGGGTTTCTAATGATCGCTTTGACGGTGAAGCCATTCCGTTAGTCCGGCTTTTTAGTTTGGAGAAAACATATGACTATGTTATAATTGTGAGTGCTTTTGTTCCTCAAAAAGGAGAGAGTTCTATAACACGTTTATTTGAAATTAATGTAGATTTGGTTGAAAGAATTACTCTTAAGTTTAGAGATTCGAAAATAATATATTGCTCCACAGTTTCTGTGTATTCACCCTCAAAAAATGAAATATCTGAGATAACCTTAACTAATCCAGTAAATGAATATGGTTTGTCAAAATTGTGGGGAGAAAGGATAGTGCAAAGGAATTCCGTTTCATATTCCATCATACGTATTTCTTCAATTATAGGTCCCGGAATGAAAGTGAAGACATTTCTTCCCAGGATTGTTGTGGATGCTCTTGAAAATAAGAAAATAACCTTGACGGGAGATGGCAGTCGTCTTCAAAATTATATAGATGTGGCGGATTTGTGTAAATTGATTGAAAGAAGTTTAAATTATCAAAAGAATGCTGTATTTTTGGCTGTAGGCTCTAAATCATACACCAACAAACAAATTGCGGAGATTATTGCAAAAAATATTCCTTTACAATTGTTATATGAAGGAGTTGATGAATCGGCTTCTTATGAATATGATGCCAGCTTCACTAATGAGGTTTTGAATTTTGCTCACATAATAAGTATAGAGGAGAGTATCGAAAAAATCATTGAATGGAAAAGAAAAAAGTATTAGTTACCGGAATTGGTGGAAATGTAGGGCAGGGGATTATAAGGAACATCAGGTCCTTGCCATATGAAATACATGTGACAGGAACCAATATTGTTGAATTCTCCTCTGGAAACTATCTATGTGATTCATTTTATAAAGTACCTTATGCTTTTGATGATCAATATATTCCTCGGATAATTGATATTGTAAAGAAAGAAGGAATTGATTTAATAATTCCATCAACTGATTTTGAAGTTTTTTATCTTGCCAGCCATTTAACAGAAATCCCTTGCAAAGTAGCTGTTTCAGGGCTGGAAGCAACAAGGATTTATTTAGACAAATATGAATCATGGCTTCATCACTCGCAAAACAATATTCCCTTTGCCATTTCATTTGAGCCGTCTGCATATAACAATCAGTTTAGTCAAAGTATTGTTAAACCGAAAAAGGGCAGGGGGTCAAGAGGTATCCATATTAATCCTAAAGATTTTTCAGGTTTTAGTGACACGGAATATATTGTTCAGGAATTACATTCCGGAGAAGAAATTACTACAGCTTTTTATGTGACGAAATCAAAAAAGTTGCATGGTTTTATAACAATGATAAGATCGCTTGAGAATGGAGCCACCAGTTTATGCAAAGTATCTGCAAAATACGATCATCTTGTTTTACCTATTCTGGAAAAAATAATAGTAAATGCTCCGGTGGTGGGTTCAGCAAATTTACAATCAATTGTAACAGATATGGGAGTTGTGGTCCCATTTGAAATTAATTGCAGGATTTCAGGAACAAATTCTATCCGTTCCAATTTTGGTTTTAAAGACGTCCAATATACTTTGCAGGAATTTCTATATGATGAAAAACCTGACATGCCGGTAATAAAACCGGGAGTTGCTGTAAGAGCGCTATTGGATATTATATATCCTGATCAAACGGATTATGAAAGTCTGAAAGACAATTCCTTTAAGCATTATACTTTCTAAAGATGAGGCATATAAAGTATATCCTTTTCGATGCGGCTAATACATTAATTCATAAACCATTGTTGTGGAAGAATTTGCAGATGGTTTTAAGTAAATCTGGTTATGAAGTTCCGGATGACCTTTTAAAACGCAATCATAAGCTTTTAAGCGAACACCTGAAATTTCCTGATAGAACATCGAGAGATTTTTATTCCGGATTTAATTCTGATTTTCTGTATTCGCTCGGGATTTCTCCAACTCCGGAATTACTTGATGAAATTTTTACAGGATGTACATACCTTCCTTGGGAAAAATTTTCAGATACAGAAATCATTGATTCGCTTCAATTGCCTGTTGGCATACTTTCTAACTTCAACAATACCTTGAAAGAAACTATCAGTGAGCAATTTGGTGAGGTGTTCAAGCATATTTTTATATCCGAGAATTATGGAGTAGCGAAGCCGGATTTAAAATTTTATGAAATAGCAGTTCGCGAAACAGGGTTTGCCCCGCATGAGATCCTTTATATTGGTGATTCAATAAAGTTGGATATGGAACCCGCAATAAGGTTGTGCTTAAATAGCCTGCTTATCGACAGGGATAATGTTTATCCGGTTTATAAGAACCGCATTACTTCATTAGATCAGTTAACGTTATATTTGTAAAATGATTCAATCGGTACCCGGATTAAAAAAGCTTTCTTTAGTTGTTCCCGTTTATTTTGAGGAAGAATGTATTCTTCAATTTATAAAAGAAACCGCATCGGTTTTGAGTACATTGAATGTTGAATACGAAATAATTTTTATTGATGATGGAAGTGCCGACAATACTGTAGAACTTATAAAAAAAGCAGCAGAAACACAATATTCTATTAAGTTGGTAGAGCTATCCTATAATCATGGGAAACAGGCAGCGGTTACAGCAGGCATTACCTATGCCACCGGTGATTATTTATTATATATGGATCCTGATCTCCAGGATCCTCCTGTGGAAATACCTCGTTTTATTGAAGAAATTGAAAAAGGATTTGACCTGGTATTTGGTATCAGGAAAGAAAAGGTAGATGGCATTCTTAATAAACTTTTCTCCAGAATTTTTTGGGGAGTATTGGAAAAATTCACAGGATTGAAGATACCAAAGGGCTTAGCCGTTATGCGTATCTTTAATAGAAAATTTGCTAATAAATTTTTGGAATATCCAGAGCAGAATCGCTTTATTGAAGGGATCTTTATGCATATTGGTATGAAACGAACCACTTTGCTTATTGCTCAAAGGGAACGATTTGCCGGAAAAAGTAAATTCAATTTTAAGCGTAAAATGCGATTAGCTTTTGATGCAATATTTGATTTTTCAGAGATACCTTTAAAAGCAGCGGTACGTTTGGGTTTTTTATTATTTCTTGTTGGGTTTTTATATTTGGCGGGAATAATAATAGCAAAATTATTCATTATTGATTTCCAGCTTGGGTGGCCTTCAATTATGGGTGCAATCATTATTGCCTCAGGATTGCAGCTTTTCTTCATTGGTATTGCTGCCATATATATTGGCCGTACGTACAAGGAATCGAAAAAAAGACCGCTTTTTTCCGTAAAGGAACTAACTAATATTTCTGAGAGATCCCAATGAAAAAATTAGGAATAATAGGGTCAGGTGATTTAGGGCAATTAATAGCCTATCATGCCGGCACATCTTTAAAATATGAAGTCATTGGTTTTTTCGATGATTTCAGGCAGAAAGGTGAGGTGATATCCGGACATAGGATTATTGGGGGAATAAATGATGTTTTATCTTCATTTCATGATGGAACAATTGAAGAGCTGATGATTGGTATCGGTTACAAGCATTTTGAATTGCGGAAGCAGATGTTTGTTACTTATTCATCTAAAATTCCCATGGCTACGATTATACATCCTTCTTCCTATGTGGATCCTTCCTGTAAGATAGGGCCAGGAGTATTTATTTTACCGGGATGTGTGTTAGACCGCAATGTTGAAATAAGTGGAAATGTGCTTTTAAATACGGGTTGCGTTATAGCACATGATTCTATAATAGGAGCGCATTCCTTTTTGTCACCCGCAGTGAAGATAGCTGGTTTTGTAAGAATTGGCGAGTGTTGTAGTATCGGCATAAATACTACTATAATAGATAATCTGATAATTGCGGATGAAGTTAAAACGGGAGGAGGCTGTGTCGTTATTAAAAGCATTGACCGGGTCGGATTATATGTTGGCAACCCGGCAAAATTCATTAAGTAATATACCGTGAAAAAATATTTTAAACTGATTAAAGAGAATTCCTTCAAAAAAATTGATGCGAGAGGACTTTCTGTTTTCAGGATGGTTTTTGTCCTGGTTCTCTTTTTTGAAATCGTCCAATTACATGAATTTAATGAAGTTCTGTACAATCCTGCGCCCTACATGGAGAAGTTGGATTTTAACATGGCACTTTTGTTCAAGCTGTGGATGGTAGTTCTCTTCTTTTTATTTATAGGTCTGTTTACCAGGTTCGCTAGCATTCTAAATTATCTGTTTAGTGTTTTGGTGTTTAGCCATCAGCATACTTTTGAATACCATGTTTTTTATGCTTATGTCGGGATTAATTTTTTACTGCTTTTTATGCCTGTTTCAAAAACATTATCAATAGATAATCTTCTTGAAAAGTTAAAATACAGCTCTGTTGGTAAATTTTATAAACCTGATGGAAAAGTTTATGCGATAAACTATTTCGCTCCCGTAATGGTAGGAATCGGTCTTGTTTATATTGATTCTGTTTTGTTTAAAATGATAAGCCCTATGTGGAGTAAAGGGTTAGGCATGTGGTTACCTGCAAATCTTCCTCATGCAATATGGAATAATCTTACTTTTTTCATGAACAATGAATATCTCGTGAAGGGTATGGGGTATTTCATTATAGTTTTTGAAACCATTTTTATTTTTTGTATGTGGTTTAAATATTTCCGATGGACGCTTTTTGTTTTTGGAATGTTTATACACCTGGGGATACTAATCTGTTTTCCAATACCTTTCTTTGCACTGGCAGTAATTGCTGTTTATTTATTAATGGTACCTGTCGGGGTTTGGAATAAAATCAGCTTTAAAGCCAAAAGACCCACGTTTACATTTTATTATGATTACGAATGTCCTTTGTGTGTAAAAACTGTGGTTTTTATAAGGCATTTTGACATTTTTGGAATGATAGCATGTAAATCTGTTCAGGAGCATTTCACTTCCGATCCATTAATTCAGGATATTCCGCAAGAACAAATGTTGCTGGAAATATATGGTGTTGACAGGAAAAATAATAAGATCTACAAAGGATATGAAACATATGTTCAATTATTAGTAAGGTTGCAGTATACTGCAATAATTGGATATTTTATGAAATTACCGGGAATAAGAAATATTGGAAAAAAGATCTACAAGAAAGTGGCGTCAGGAAGAGATGTAAACAGATGTACTCAGGTAACCTGCAGCCTACATGTCTTAAGTGAGCCGATTAAGGATAATGAACCTATAATGGTCAGTTGGTTGAGTAAAGATGTTATTGCAGGTTCGATATGGAAGTCTTTAATTATTGTGCTTTTAGTAATTCAGCTTGTATGTTCTTTTTTTTCAGGTTATCCATCAGAGTTGAGGCAAAGAATTCCTGGATATACAGCAGGAACGGAAAAAGTAATTTTAAAATTAGCAAAGCCCGTGAGAAATTTTGCACAGGGATTTATGGGAATAACTAATCACCCTGTCTTCATGGATTCTCATTTCAAGGGATATAACCACATTCTAAAAATTACCTATACTGATAATAATAAAGAAATTACGTTACCTATAATTAATGACCAGGGAATGCCAGGAGAGTATGTGAGAGGAGCTTTTTGGGTAAATTTTACTTTCAGGGTAAACAGCCCTGTTTTCCGATCGGATAAATTTGACAAGGGAATAAAGCCTTATCTTTTACACTGGTTGTTTAAGAATAAAAAAGATCTTTCAAAAAGTTATGATTTTAAGATTTATGTAAAAGAAATCGTGATCCCAGATGATTGGGAAGAAAATTTTCTGAACAAGCAAATAGCAAAACCCTGGAAAGAAGGCGGCTCAATAAATATTAGTAATGGAAAACTGAGATCATCTATCGATCCAACAATACTTTAATGCAGAAAATATATTTTAAAGGGTTTAATGAAATAAGGGCAATAGCTGCGTTGTCGGTATTACTGCATCACATTGAATTGTATAAGAATAGGAATACCCACATTATATGATACATACCTGAAAACATTTGTAAATTTTTTAGGTGAAAATGGGGTATCGGTATTTTTCGCCCTATCCGGATTTTTAATTACATATCTCCTACTAGCTGAAAAGGAAAGCGGCAAAAAGATCAATATTAAGAAGTTTTATATCAGGAGGGTTCTAAGAATTTGGCCGGTTTATTATATTGTCGTGATTATTGGGTTTGTTCTTATCCCCTATTTAAGCGGATTAATTTTTTTTGAAGATCAGATATATTACAACTCACTTGCGTCCCAGTTGAATTGGGCCGGTAATTTGTTCCTGTTTTTATTATTTTTCTCCAATCTTGCTATGCATTTGTATCCTAAGGTTGCAGGAGCATCACAATCCTGGTCTGTTAGTGTAGAAGAACAGTTTTACGTGATTTGGCCATGGATCGTAAGATTTACAAAGGAAAAATTGCCCTATGTTTTAATTATAATTATTATAGGCTATAAGCTCCTTGCGGAAAATTTCAGATATATCGAGCCTTATTGTGGTAAAGTTTTTAAATATTGGTTTTATACTTTTAAGGTTCAATTTTTGGCTACCGGAGCACTGGGGGCTTATTTCTATATGTATAAAAAAACTGTAATAATAAGATTCCAGGAGCTGAAATGGCTTAACATAACTATTTTTCTTCTTTTAATAATACACTTGCTCATTAACCTTGATGATATGATTTTTGCCTTGTGCAGCACCTACCTGATACTTCTGTCTGCTTCAGGAAAAGGGATTTCAAATAAACTACTTGATAGGATTGGAATATTTTCATATGGTTTATACATGTATCACCCTTTAATTATGTATATAGTTTTTTCAATTGTAATTAAAGTGTTCAACCCTCAGAATAATTTATTCGCATATAATATCCTTCTTTATGTTTTGATGTTAGCTCTTACCTTTCTGGTAAGCCATATGTCATTTAAATATATTGAAAAACCAATTCTTAATTTTAAAGAAAAATTCTCTAAATTTAGAACCCAGTAGTACTTACAATAAAAGCAATTAAATTGATAACATTCAACAAGCCATACTTTACCGGCAAGGAAACTGAATATATAAAAGAAGCTGTAAAAAGCCTTAAAATTTCAGGTGATGGTGATTTCACTAAAAAATGTCATGCCTTTTTTGAGAAAAAATACGGTTTCAAAAAGGTTCTACTTACTACATCCTGTACTGATGCATTGGAGATGGCTGCTATCCTTCTTGATATAAAGGAGGGAGATGAAGTAATTGCACCGTCTTATACATTTGTTTCAACAGTTAATGCATTTGTCTTAAGAGGAGCTAAAATTGTATTTGCTGATAGCGGGGAAAAGAACCCCAATATTAATATCGATAGTATTGAAGCTCTGATAACAACTAAAACCAAAGTTATCCTACCTGTGCATTATGCGGGGATTGCTTGCGATATGGATGCAATAATGGCTTTAGCAGACAAATATAATTTGTTTGTGGTGGAGGATGCGGCCCAGGCAGTGGACAGTTATTATAAAAATAAACCCCTTGGAAGTTTTGGCCATTTAGCGGCATTTTCATTTCATGAAACGAAAAATGTTATTTCGGGGGAAGGAGGTATGCTTGTTATAAATGAAGAAAAATTTATAAAACGTGCTGAGATAATCCGTGAAAAAGGGACGAATCGTTCTGCTTTTTTTAGAGGTGAGGTAGATAAATATGGGTGGGTGGATATCGGTTCTTCTTTTTTGCCTTCAGATATTCTTGCCGCTTTTTTATACGCACAGCTTGAAAATATTGAAGATATTCAAAACAAAAGGAAATACATTTGGAATAAGTATAAGTTGGGATTTCAGGATCTGGAAACCAAAGGAATATTGCGGTTGCCCCAAATTCCCGAATATGCCACGAATAATGCACACATGTTTTATATTATTTGTGAAGATCTAGAGAGTAGAAGTAATCTGATCAAACATCTTTCGGAAAGTAAGATTTATGCAGTTTTTCATTATTTAAGTTTACACAAGAGTTCTTATTATAAAGATAAGTATGTAGGTCCTGAGTTGCCCTTTTCTGATCTATATTCAGATTGCTTGGTTCGTTTGCCATTTTACTATGAGTTGAATGACAGCGACATTGAAAAGGTGATAAATACAATTTGTCAGTATTTTCTTTCTAAACGGTAAGGAATTAACGTTTGCCGAAAGAGTATCCAGACCTTCTTAATAAAAAACAGACTTTGGTCTCAATAATTATCCCCTGCTATAATGTTAGTGAATACATTTCAGAATGTATAGATTCTGTGTTGGCCCAAACGCACTCTAATATAGAAATTATTTGTGTAAACAATAATTCATCGGATCGGACAAACGAAATACTGCAAAGTTATAAAGCCGTTTATCCTGATAAGATCATTGTACTGCAGGAGTTTAAAAAAGGCGCCCCAATTGCCAGGAATAAAGGGCTTTCCGTTGCAAAAGGTGAATGGATACAGTTTTTAGATGCGGATGATCTGTTATTGAGGGATAAAATTGAGCACCAGCTCAAAATGGTGGCTGTCAAACCAGATACAGGTTTTATAGCATCAGCTTATTTCAAACAAGATGTTTCTGGAAATAAGAGGGAAAAAAATCTTGAACAATCCGATCCGTTCAAAGCGCTTTTTCAAACAAATCTGGGAATAACCAGTTCAAATTTATTTAATGTATTGGCATTAAAGAATATTGGTGGCTGGAATGAATCCCTTAATAGTTCTCAGGAAGCTGACCTTATGTTGCGTTTGCTAAAAAAAGACTGGCAGGTAGTATACGATATTGACCCTAAAACAATCATCCGTCAGAGAGTATCAGGACAAATTTCACAAAGCGATCCAGAGAAAAAATGGAAACAATATATTGAGTTACGATTACAGTTAATATCATATTTGAAATCCGAAAAAACCTTTTATTTCAATAAAAACAAAGATTTTTATTTTCAGAAACTATTTTTACAGCTAAGACGATTATCGCGCTTTGATCTTGAAACGGCATACGAGCTCTATGAGAAACATTTCGAAAAAAAATTTAAACCTTCCGTTCATCCTGTTTATAATATTTTATTTAAGTTTTTCGGTTTTAAGAACACGGAAAAATTAAGCAGGTTTTTGTGATTAACTGTGTGGTTTCGCATTTTCGGTTATGTTCTTTTTTGATTAGCTTTGTAGTTGAGCTTTGGGCTGACTTGTTAAGCGGCAAAGGTTTACTGCAAAAGAATGTAAATATGGACCCTTTGGTTTCGGTCATTATTCCCTGTTATAACTCATCTTTGACAATCGAAAGGGCAATTAAAAGCGTCTTAGATCAGACATACCAATATTTTGAGATAATTGTAATTGATGATGCATCGAAGTGACAGCAGGATAAAATTTTTTAGTCATGAGGTCAATAAAAATGGTTCGGCTGCCAGAAATACTGGAATTAAGGAATCTGCAGGAGAATATATCGCTTTGTTGGATTCAGATGATGAGTGGCTTCCGTATCATCTGGAGAAGTCTCATCAAAAGTCACTGAAATGCAGTAATAGGGACCATATTGTATATTGTAAAAACATCATTAAAACTGATCTTCACAAGGACCTGGTGATGCCGGAAAAGGGGATTGCTGATAACGAAAAGCTGAGCGATTATTTATTTTGCAACAAAGGATATATGTCTACTCCTTCCCTTTTTGCGCCATCTTTCATCTTTACAGAGAATTTGTTTGATGAAAGCCTGATAAGGCATCAGGATTATGAATTTTTGCTTAGACTTGAATCAAAGAATATTCAATTTTTGTTTTCCGAGCATCACGGAGTTATTGTTCATTGGGAAAATAACGATACAGAGAAAAAAGGAGGCACCTGGGATTATTCATTAGCATTTGCAAAGAAGAACCGACATTTTTATACATCAACAGGGTTTTCCTGTTTTCTTCTTAAAAATGTGATATATCCTCTCTTACAGAAAAAATCCAGGAGAAAAGCATTAAAAGTTTTTATGCAAAACTGTAATCCTTTCAGTATTGGAATTAAAGAATGGATGTTTTTTCTCGATTATTTATTTTTTGGTAGACTGACCATTATAAAATTTTACAGTAAAAAGAAAAATGAGGATAATCAATAATAGCCCTGATACATATGCAGAAGTAAGAAATATAACTTTCTTTCAAAAAGAAAGGATAAAGATGGTAGATGATATCTTTAGTACACTTAATAAATTAAAGCATAAATTAACCGGTGTGGGCTACACACAATTCTACAAAGGTTTTTTCTTTTCATCTGAAGATCAGAAAACACCATGTCATTTTTTTAACAGCATAAATTTAGGTCGGAATCCATGGATCGTTACGTTTGAAACAATCCTCCCAAGAATTGGAAACGCAAACAGGTATTGGTATAATCTCGGTATTAAACGATTGGTAAAAGAGAACTGCCGTTGTATAATTGCTTTGTCCGAATGTGCTTACAACAGACAAATAGCATACGTAAAAGAAAAATATCCTCAGTATGAAGATGTCATTCGAAAAAAAATGATTGTAATGCATCCTCCCCAGGCTATTCTTGTTGAAAATTACCAAAATAAACAGGTGGATAAAAATGCTATTATATTTACCATTGTGGGTTCGGACTTTTTCAGGAAAGGTGGAAGAGAAGTGTTAAATGTATTTAACGAACTCATTCCTTTATTCCCTCAGCTGAAATTGATTATCATTAGCAGTTTGATATACGGGGATTACGCGTCACAAACCTCGGAACAGGATTTTCTGAAAGCAATGCAAATTATTAAGAGATTTCCTGAAAACATTACTCATTATAAAAGCCTGCCTAATAATGAAGTTTTAGAGATCCTGAAAAAATCACATGTTGGCTTATTGCCTTCATGGGGCGATACATACGGTTATTCGGTTCTGGAAGCTCAGGCAGCCGGTTGTCCCGTAATCACCACTAATCTGAGGGCTTTTCCCGAGATCAATAATAATAATACAGGATGGGTATTAGAAGTTCCGTTAAATAACGGAATGGATGCGGATATTGACACAACAGAAAAAAGAATTAATTTTCAGAAAATTATTGAAAAGGAACTAAAAAAATCAATTGTTGAAATAATACATTTCCCGGGAATGATTCGGGACAAGGGAATTCTTTGTATTGAAAGAATTAAAAAGGAGCATTCTCAGGAAGATTACAAGAACAAGCTTGAAAGAATTTATAAGGATAATTTTAAAGATCGGATTGAATGAAATTGACTTATCACGAAGGAAAAAATTTTGGTGATGCTTTGAATCCCATGATTTTTTATCATTTTTTAGGGAAAGACTTTTTTGATGAGGATAGCTCAGTACAATTTTTAGGTATCGGATCGATCCTGGGTTTAAAAAAGAAAGCAGGAAAAAAAATTGTTTTTTCTTCAGGTTATGCTGCAGGTGATGATGATGCCTATGGATCCGCACCTGTTATTGATCAAAATTATGAAGTTATTTGTGTCAGAGGACCAAAAACTGCACGTATATTGAATCTGCCTTTGAAGAAAGCAATCGCGGATGGCGCTATTCTTTTACCTACATTTTGCAAGCCTGATATTAAATCTCAACGGTTCAAGTATTCTCTGATTCTTCACCATAAAAGCCTTGATTTTTATAGTGGCTGGGAAAATGTTTGTAAAGAGGCTGGAATTCATCTTATAGATGTTCGTAAAAATGTTGAACAGGTATTATCTGAAATTGTGAGTTCTGATCATGTCCTTTGCGAGGCCATGCATGGTGCCATTGTAGCAGACGCTTATCGCGTCAAGTGGACACCGGTCAATTTTTACCCTCATATTAATTTTTTTAAATGGCAGGATTGGTGCGAATCCTTGCTTATGGATTATAAACCATTTAATTGTTACCAGTATTTACACGATATTGATTTTTTAACTGAGATCATTAAGAAAAAAACGTTTTTGCCCTCATTCCTATCAGAACCGATCGCGCGATGGTTTCTAAAGAAGAGAATAAAAAGCGTTGTGTATTTCCTGAATCAAATGAAAACAGAAACGGGAAATCTTTCTGATGGAGATCTGTTAATAAAGAAACAAAAAGCTTTGATTGGAAAATTAAATGAATTAAAACTGAAATGAAACTGGGAATCATATCATCAATGGCGGCAGCACCATGGGGAGGAAGTGAGGAACTCTGGGTTGCTTTGGGGAGTCAGGCGTTATCGGATGGGTTTAGTGTTTCCGCTTCTGTATTTGATTGGGCAGAACTACCTCTAAAAATCCGGAATTTAAAGAAGGATGGTGCGGCAATACATTTGAGATCCCGCATAAGCTATACAGATCTTAAAGGCAAGATCAAAGGTAAACTGACACAACTTGTGATCGCGGAAAAACAACTTCAGAATTTTGTAGAAGAGGAGAAACCGGATGTTGTTTTTATTAGTCTTGGGGCTTTTTGTGATCTTGAAATTGATTCACTGAGAAAATTTTTGTTAAAGATAAATATTCCGTTTTTTATTGCAGTCCATTCAAATAATGATTCCTATACGGTTAATAATTCAAAATTGGAAGCCATTCGTAAGGTGTGTATAAAAGCAAAAAGAGTTTTTTTTGTTTCCAACCGGCTTAAACAACAATCAGAACGGCAAATAGCATATCGTTTTGAAAATTCATCCATAATAATAAACCCAGTGAATATTAATACTCTTGGGATCCTGCCTTATCCTGATGATTCACGTATACAGTTTGCCTGCGTGGGTGGGATACAGGTAGGAGTGAAGGGACAAGCGATGTTGTTGCAAATTCTCGCTGCTAAAAAATGGAAAGAAAGGAACTGGATATTGAATATATATGGACACGGACAGGATGAAGGCCTGGTAAATGAACTTATCGGATTATATGAACTGAAGGATAAGGTATTTCTGCGTGGATATGCTTCAGATATCAGAAATGAGGTCTGGGCAGGTAATCATATCTTGTTAATGCCGTCCTTTATTGAAGGTATGCCAATATCCTTAGTAGAAGCAATGTTATGCGGACGAACTGCTATTGTTACTGATGTTGGAGGAAACCGCGAACTGATAGATGATTTATCCGGTTTCATCGCGGAAGGAGCTACGCCTTTTTCATTGGATAAAGCACTGGAGCTTGCATGGCAAAAGAAAACAGATTGGAAGAAAATGGGAGAGGTTGCGTTTGAAAAAGCAATTCAGCTATATTCTGCCAATTCAATGAAGAATGTTTTAGATATTTTAAATAAGAAGTAATTGGAGTCTTGCAGGTGATTGAAAAAGTAGACATTATTATAACAACTAAAAACCGATTGTCTGATCTGTTATTCACGATCAGACAAATGATTTCTATTGGATTCTCACAGCAACAATTTTATATTATTGATGATGGTTCATCGGATGATACATTTAACGTAATTAAAAAACACTTTCCTTTAATTAATATAAGATTCAACAGTATATCTAAAGGATATATGACCAACCGGTCCGATATGATGACATGGTCAACAAACAAGTATATCCTTTCATTGGATGATGACTCACACATAAGATCGTTGCAGGATGTAGAGGATGCCATAACACTCTTAGAAAGCAATAAAGCCTACGGAATATTTCATTTCAGGGTTTTTAACCAGATTGAAGTCCCTCCGGAAAGAAAGGAATTGCCGGATGCAATACGGTTGTTACGAGGATATATTGGTTGCGGACATATTATAAGTCGTGAATTGATTGAAAAGATCGGGAGGTATAGGGAAGAACTCGTTTTTTATTGTGAAGAACTGGATTATTCCTTAAGAGCATTTAAACAGGGTTATAATGTTGTGTCCAAGGATAACTTGATTGTACACCACAGAATCGATCTTTTACAAAGGGAAAAACAGAAGTCTACAGTGAATGCGAAAGGCATCTATGGCCGTGAATGGCGTAATATTCACTTATATTCAAATAATCTTATTATTACAGTTCTCTATTATCCGCTTGGTGTGGATCTTATATTTTTTTGTTACCGTTTGTGCATTGCTTTATATAATATGGTTATCAGGGAAAAACAATTGGGAGGTTTTTTTGAAATGTTCAGGCGAACAATAACTTTCATTCCTTATATTTTTAAACACTCTGACAAATTAAGCTATAGCCAGTTTTTTAAATGGTTCACTTATCAGGATATGACTGATGGAAACTCAAAATTAGTCTGACCTTAGTCAAAAATTAAGAAGTTGTTAATTTTATCAAAGGCTTTAGTCAAGCATTCTTGCTTGTAATTCTGCTTATTATAGTAAAAATTGCTTAAATTTGCCGGAACAATACATTTGACCTTCTTTATGAATAATATCAAAGCATTTTTAACAGATAATTTGTCGAATTTTTCTCCTAAGGCCATCCCCGGATTTGTTTTTGCATTTATCGTATGTGCTTTGCTCGCCTTTATTTTAAGTAAGATCTATGTTCTTTACGGAAATGCTTTATCGAACAGAAAGGCATTTGCACGTAATTTTGTTGTACTTGCGATTACGACCATGTTCATTATCACGGTTGTTAAGTCTTCACTTGCTCTTTCATTGGGTTTGGTTGGTGCATTATCAATCGTAAGATTCAGAGCTGCTATCAAGGAACCTGAAGAGCTAACATACCTCTTCTTAACCATAGCGATTGGGCTTGGATGTGGTGCTGGCTTAACATTGCTGACAGCCATTGCATTTCTGGGATTTGTTGTTATTATATGGATGACAAATCGCTATCAAAAGACTTCGGAAGCGCAAAGTTTATATCTGACAATTTCAAGTGAAGATCCTCAGTCGATAGACCTCAAAATTATTGTAGAATTACTAAAGAAGTATTGCACAGGAATCAAGCTGAAACGTACAGATGAGACATCTAAAGCAATAGAAGCATCTTTCTTTGTTGAAATTGATGACTTCGAAATATTAGAAAATGCAAAATCCGAGATTCGGAAAATGTATCCTTCAGTGTCCATTAGTTTTATGGACAATACCCGTGATTTTTAATTTCTCTGATTTAGAAATGTTGTCGGCTAAAGAACAATTGGAACCTTTGCGTTACGAACGTAAATATTTAATTAACGATTATTCTTATGGTGATGTAAAGCAATTTATTAAATTTCATCCTGCATCCTTTTCTGAAATTTATCATGAAAGGCGTATCAATAATATTTATTTTGATACTCCGGGAATGAGCAATTATTATGATAATGAGGATGGAAGCACGGATAGGAAAAAAGTAAGGATACGTTGGTACGGAGATTTGTTCGGAAAGATTGATTCACCAATTCTAGAGTATAAAATTAAGAATGGCCTGCTGGGGTATAAAGTTTCCCATAAGCTTCCCGGATTTACAATCGGCCAGCCATTTATAGCAGGACAGTTGAAAGAGATTTTTAAGAGCGCGTCAATACCTGATAATGTTAAGGATGAACTATTGTTTTTGCAGCCAACGTTGCTGAACCAATACAAAAGAAAATATTTTTTGTCTGCCGATAAAAAATTCAGAATTACAATAGACCATGATCTGACGTATTATGGAATTAGCGTGCAAACTTTTTTTATAAATCGGTCTGTCGATTACACATCCACTGTTCTTGAATTAAAATATGATCTAGAGCATGAAACAGAGGTGAATCAGGTAAGTTCAATGTTTCCTTTTATGCTGACAAAAAACTCAAAATATTTGTCTGGTCTGCAAAGAGTCTTTTTTTAATAAACGGACA
>JAJTCJ010000076.1 GCA_021323165.1 Bacteroidota bacterium
AAATAACCTAAACAAACCAGTTCTTAAACTAAACTTATTAAGGTTTTATCTATTCGCAATGCAAAAATATACTTATCTGTTTTTTCTGTTCATATCTCTGCACTTATCAACAAATGCCCAGGATAAAGGTGACTACCGGGAAAAATTTACTGAAGGCAATTATCTGATCTTAGAAGGCAATTATCCAAGAGCTTTAAAAAGCTTTAAAGAAGCATATGCTATTGATTCAAGCAGCGCCAATGTAAATTTCAAGCTTGGTTTCTGCTATCTGAAAACTGTTACCGAAAAACATAAAGCACTTGCATATCTGGAAAAAGCTGTATTGAATACAACTAAGAACTATACCGATCTTGAACCCCGTGAACAAGCAGCTCCGATCAATGCTTTTTATTATTATGGTGAGGCATTACACCTCCACTATAAATTTGATGAAGCAATTGCATATTTTGAAAAGTTCAAATCATTTTTAAAACCCAAGCAGGAAGACCTGATCAAAGATGTTAACCGCCATATTGAGATCGCAAACACCGCTAAGATTTTCGTGGCTGGTCCAGTTCCATCAATAATTACAAATCTTGGTGATAGCATAAACACTTCATATCCGGAATACAGTCCGGTACTTTCTGCCGATGAAAGCACACTTATTTTCACTTCACGCAGGCCAGGAAGCACAGGTGGAGATAAAACAGATGAAGATGAATTTTATGAAGACATCTTTATCTCTTACCGTAAACCTGATAGTACCTGGACGACCCCTGTTTCAATCAGTACAAATGTTAATTCCATTACTCATGAAGCTTCTGTTGGATTAACAGCAGATGCACAAACACTTCTTATTTACAAAGATGGTAATGGAGGAGATATTTATTTCAGTAATCTGGATGGAGACAACTGGACCTTTCCTCAGCAGATGGGATCTGATATAAACAGTCCGGGGTGGGAAACAAGCGCCTGTTTAACACCAGATGGAAATACTCTTTATTTTGTAAGTGACAGAAAAGAAGGAGGTCTTGGCGGAAGAGATATCTGGAAATGTGTTAAACTTCCAAATGGCAAATGGAGCCGCTCAATGAATCTTGGAGCGCCTATAAACACTCCGTATGACGAAGAGTCTCCGTTTATTCATCCAAGCGGTGATGTTCTTTTCTTCAGCTCAAAAGGTCATCAAACTATTGGGGGATTTGACATCTTTTTTTCTGAAAGACTTGAAAGCACCTGGGATAAACCTATCAATATCGGTTATCCTATTAACACAACAGATGACGATGTATTTTATGTTACTTCTCCTGATGGAAAACGAGGTTATTACTCTTCATCCTCACGTCCAGAGGGCTATGGGGAAAAGGATCTTTATATGATCAGTATTCCTGAAAGGAAAGAACAGCCACTTGTTCTTATAAAAGGTGTTATTATCCCTGCTGCAGGAACTCAATTACCATCTAACCTTGAGATCGTTGCTACAAATAATGAAACAGGAATCGTAACAGGTATATACAAACCTTTAATGCGTGATGGTTCATTTACAATTATCATTCCTCCTAACAGTAATTATACTTTGTCTTATCAGCAGGACGGAGAAGAATTTTATTCTGAACTAATGGAAGTTCCGGCTGACGCAGCTTACCAGGAGATCAACAAAGAAGTAAAATTAAAAGGAGTAAACTTTGGACAACCGGTGAATATTACGGCTAAAGATTCTTTGCAACCTGCGGTAACTAATAAGGAAATCGCCTACATTTCTGTAGGTGGCAGATTGCTGGATAAAGACAATAAGCCGATGAACAACATGAAGGTAAACCTTATGAATTCTGAAGGCCAGGTGGTTAAAACCACTACAAGTGACGCTCTGGGCTGGTTCCTGTTTTCTGAACTTCCACAAAACCAAAATTATGTTGTTGCACTTGAGGAAACAGACACCGAGATCGGCAAAAAATCTTTTGTTGAATTCCGTGATGCAGAAGGAAAAGTCATTAAAACGAAAAACCTCGGGTCCGGAAAGTATCAAATGGCTTCAAGCAATACAACGGTTAAGTTCAAAGCAAAAGACAAGCCTGCTCCTTCTCCTGTTCATCATGAGCAGTTAGCTTCTGTCAATAACCTGGAATTTAAAATGAATTTTAAATATAACATTACTGAGATCGATATTAATGATGAGCCTTTCAAACAATTCATTAATAATCTGATGGATCTTTATAATAAGAATGGCATTATTAACCTTAAGATCGTTTCCAGTGCATCCACTGTTCCTACAAGAGCATTTAGTTCCAATAAAGAGCTTTCTGTTGCCAGAGCAGATAAAGGAAAGAACCAGATCATTAATGCATTAAAGGAAAAAGGTGTCGATGTTTCAAAAATTAAGATTGTAAGCATCAAATCCCAGGTTGGAGGACCTCAATACAGTATTGATTATATACAAAACAAAGAAAAATACGAACAATATCAGTTCATTAAAGCAAGTGCTTATTAGTTAAAGCAAGAAGCCTCCAAAACGGAGGCTTTTTTTTATTTATTTACTACCAATAGAAAAACATTTTTTGTACTTTGGTACCAAACTTGATTTTCTGGTTGAAATAAAGACTATACGTGAAACAGCGCTTTAAAAGACTTTTATTAAATACACTCATAATTGTATTTGTTTTAACAACAGTTAAATTACAAGCACAGGGTTCATCCGCAAAAAAGTTTGTTGATCCCCGGGAAGCAAAAGAACATTTTTCTCATTATAATTTCCTTGCCGCTATTCCTGTTTATAAACAACTTATCAAACAGGAACCTACCAGTGAAGAATACAATCACAAACTAGGTCTGTGCTATTTATACACCAATATAAACAAAGCACTTGCTATTCCCTATCTAGAAACTGCAAGTAAACAGGATAAAGCTCCTAATGATGTATGGTTTGATCTTGGTATGGCATACCAATATGCCGCACGTTTTGATGATGCTATAAAATCTTTTACCAAATTCAAATCAACTTTAACACCTAAAGATAAAACACTTGAGAAAGTTGAGCATCAGATCGAAACATGTAAGAATGGTAAGGAATATATTAAGAACCCAATTGATGTTACTTTTCAGAATTTAGGAAAGGAGATCAATTCTGAATATCCCGACTATTATCCGTTTGTAACACCAACTGAATCTTTTATAATATTCACATCCCGCAGAAAAGATAACATTGGTGGCGTTGTAGAAGTTGACGGTTACTATGCTTCGGATATCTACATGTCCACTCCTCAAAGTGATGTCTGGACCAAACCAAAGAACATGGGTGCTCTTGTTAATACGAGATATGATGAACAGGCTGTTGGATTAACACCGGACGGTAATATGATGTTAATGTATATCGATCATATCGACAGCCTAGGGAATATATATTCCTCTATCAGCAAAAATGGAACTTTTCAGCGCATGAAAAAGCTTAACAGCAATGTTAATTCGGATTTTGAAACTGCAGGATCAATTAATCCTGACGGAGATATTATTTTCTTTGCGAGTAAACGGGAAGGTGGGCTTGGAGAAACTGATATTTATATGTCAAGAAAATTACCAAACGGACAATGGGCTTTGGCTCAAAATCTGGGACCTGTAGTTAATACGAAGTATAAAGAAGATTTCCCACAGATAGCACCGGACGGAAAAACGCTTTATTTTTCATCACAGGGGCATGAGGGAATGGGAGATTTTGATCTTTATCAAACAACCATGAATGAGGACGGAACCTGGAGCACTCCAAAGAATCTTGGTTATCCTATTAATTCGGCAGGTGATGACCGAAGTATATCTTTTACTCAGGATAATCGGGTTGCCTATATTTCCGCTTCAAGAGATGGAGGTTTTGGAGATCTTGATCTGTATCGCGTAAAGTTTAACAATGTTGAGGAGAGACTTACAGTATTACTTGGCTATGTAACCTCAGCAGACAGTACAAAAGAAATAAATTCAAGTGTAATTATTAAAGATCTCAAAAATCCTGACCTCCAAGAAAGGACTTATAATCCTAATCCTAAAACAGGAAAATTCCTTATGACACTTCCTCCCGGCAAATATGAAATAACCATTGAGGCCGAAGGTTACAAAACATATACTGAAGTCTTTTTTGTTTTTGACATTGGCCTTGCTCAAAACGAGAACAAAAAAATATTTCCATTAAAAAAGTAACCTGTCAGAATTTTACCAATCTAAAATAAATGATCCAGCTTAATCTTACGCGACCTATTGCCTTTTTTGACCTTGAAACAACCGGAGTGAATGTCGCATCGGACCGCATTGTTGAAATTTCTATTCTAAAGATATCTCCGGACGGAACGAAAGAAATTAAAACTAAGCGTATCAATCCAACTATCCCCATTCCGCTTCAGTCATCAGAAATTCACGGGATCTATGATAAGGATGTAGCAGATGAACCTACATTCAAAGGAATTGCAAAAAGCCTTTCTGATTTTTTAAAGAATTGTGATCTTGCTGGTTATAATTCAAACAAGTTTGATATTCCAATTCTTGTCGAAGAATTTTTAAGGGCTGAAATAGAATTTGATATTTCCAACAGGCGGTTTGTGGATGTTCAGAACATTTTTCATCAAATGGAACAAAGAACACTGAAAGCTGCATATAAATTCTACTGCGGAAAAGAAATTATTAATGCGCATAGTGCTCAGGCAGATATTGAAGCGACCTATGAAATATTTCTGGCCCAGCTTGAAAAATATCAGGGAGTTGAATTTGAAGATAAGAAGGGTAAAAAAAGTATTCCTGTAGTTAATGATATAAAAGCGCTGCATGATTTTACCAACATAAATAAGAATGCGGATCTGGCAGGTCGCATAATATTTAATGATAAGAATATTGAAGTTTTTAATTTCGGAAAACATACAGGCAAGCCGGTAGAGCAGGTTCTTAAAGAAGAACCATCTTATTATGCCTGGATGATGAATGGCGACTTTCCACTCTATACAAAAAAAGTGCTTACTGATATCAAGCTTAGAATGGCATTTAACAGATAATTTTTTCTACTATTAAATACAAATCATGAAGATCATTTGCATTGGCAGAAATTACGCGGAACATGCTAAAGAACTAAATAATGCAATTCCGACAGAACCGGTTTTTTTCATGAAGCCGGACACAGCTATCCTTAAAGACGGACAGGATTTTTATTATCCTGATTTTTCTAAAGAGATTCATCACGAAATAGAATTAGTTTTAAAGATCTCAAAAGCAGGGAAAAATATAGATCCCGAGTTTGCTCATAAGTATTATGATGAAATAGGTATTGGAATTGATTTCACGGCACGTGATCTTCAGGCAAAATGTAAAGATAAAGGACTTCCTTGGGAAAAAGCCAAAGCTTTTGACAGTTCAGCTCCTATTGGTAATTTCAAATCAAAAAAATCATTTCAGGATCTTTCCAATATAAATTTTCATTTGGAGCTGAATGGAAAAACTGTTCAAAAAGGCAACACAAAGGATCTTATCTTTTCATTCGATCATATTGTTGCCTATATATCCCAATTTGTTACCTTAAAAACCGGTGATCTAATCTATACCGGCACCCCTGAAGGAGTTGGCCCTGTGTTTGCAGGTGACAAACTCGAAGGCTTCATTGAGAACGAACGATTAATGATGACCGAAATCAAATAAATATCAAACCAAATCGAATTATGAAAAAATTATTTTTCTCCGCTATTATCGGAATCGCATCACTTACAGCCTGTAATTCTCAGGATCTTAAAAAATTAGGAAAAACTGCTACAGATGCAGCCAATGAAGTTTTAAATACAAATAAAACATCCGGTAATCCTTTATCCAATGAAGAGGTTATTAACGGATTAAAAGAAGCTTTAACTGTGGGTACAAATAATTCAACAGCTTTTGCATCCAAGCTTGACGGGTATTACAAAACCCCCGCTTTGTTCATCCCATTCCCTCCGGAAGCACAAAAAGTGAAAGACTACGCTACACGGATTGGTATGACTTCTCAGGTAGAAAAATTTGAAATGACATTAAACCGTGCGGCAGAAGAAGCAGCTAAAGATGCGGCTCCGGTTTTCATTAATGCTATAAAAGGAATGAGTATAGGTGATGGATTTGCAATTTTAAAGGGTGCGGATAATGCAGCTACTCAATATCTGAGAGAAAAAACATCAGCCGAACTTATCGCGAAGTTTACTCCTATTGTTCAAAATGCTATTAATAAGGTTGAATTGACAAAATACTGGAATCCTATCATTACTAATTACAATAAGGTTCCTTTAGTGCAAAAACAAAATCCGGATCTGACAGCTTATGTCACTGAACGTGCCTTGCTTGGTTTATTTAAATTAGTTGAAAGTGAGGAACTTAAGATTCGAAAAGATCCTGTAGCACGTGTAACCGATATTCTAAAGAAGGTATTCGGAAGTCTTGGTAAATAATCAATAACTGCCTTTGGTTATGATCCCGTCAGTACAAATACTGTCGGGATTTTTTTTTGCAAATTCTTCAAAATCTTACTGTTATGAGCTTTTTTCTCCAAGTTTTACATGGCTCAAGGTTGTTTTTGTCTATCTTCGCAGCCCAATTAAAAATATGTATCCTTCTACTTCTAAATATAAGACATTCAGATCGTTAACAAGTGTTATTCTCTTCACCTGTGCTGCACCGTTAGCTGCACAGGTGAACGGAGATTATAAAGTAGTGGCATCAGGAAACTGGTCAACTTTAACATCCTGGCAAAGATGGAATGGGACAGCCTGGGTCACGCCAACAGTTGCCCAAAGCTCTCCAACTTCTGCAAATGCTGCAACAATAACTTTACAATCAGGCTTTTCGGTTAATCTTGATGTTAATGTAACAGTTGATCAGCTTGTTATTTCCGGAACTCTTGCTATACCTACCGGTATAACTCTTTCAACAGCTGCAGGAACCGGAACAGATATCATAATTACTTCAACAGGGATTATAAATAATGCAGGTAACATATCCTTTACCACAAATACAACCACAACCAATGCAGGCTCTGTAAACAATACCGGTACTGTAACTATAAACACTCATGCTACTTTAGCAGCTTTAACATCAACAGGCACGATAACAAACAATGCAGGTAATATAAATGTGAATGTGCTTTTAGCCGGACACGTTAATGCATTCATTTTAAATTCACCTGCTATAGTGGTAAATAATTCCGGAATAATTTCCACCACGAATTATGCATTATTCAATACTGGTACAAGATACCAACATAACTTTCCCGCAGCTGCAGCCGATGCAGGCTCAATAATAAAAGCAACCTGGAATGCGGGTTCAACCTGTGAAGTTATAGCATGTGGAAATTCCGGCTCTGCTCCTTCCAATCTTACTCAAGGATTTAAAAATTTTATCTGGAACTATATTGATCAGCCTTTGGATATTAACCTTAGCGGTCCCTTTTCATCTACACTTACCAATTTTACTTTACAATCGACCTCAACCTATAAGTTAATTTTAAAATCGACTTCCGGTTTCTCCACCTCAGTCAGCGGAAGTTTAACTCTTAATGGAGGAAATATTGATATCCTGAATAATTCCACTTCGTTTGCAGGAAATAATTTATTATCTGTAGGCTCATACACACAAACAGCCGGTATTTGTTCTGTTAATAGCAGTGCGGGAAATGCGAGCGGCAGCAATGGAAATTCAGAATTATTAGTAAGCGGAGCAATGAATATTACCGGAGGGACTTTAAACATTAACAACTCTTCATGGACTGGGCCTGCAGGAGGATTAGGAACATTAACCGTATCAGGAACATTAACTTTATCAGGAACAGGTATTATAAATGTTTGCTCAAGTGCTTCAACGGGAAGTGTGGGTAACGGTATAGTTAATGCGGCCGTTTTAACCATGACGGGGGGAACTCTTAATTTGTGTTCAAGTACATCAACCGGTGGTGGCGGTCAGGGAACCTTGAATGTAAGCGGAGATTTTACTCACAGTGGAGGTGTTATATCCAAGACCAGCGTATTGAATACAGGTACAATTAACATCACAGGTTCAACCGGGGTTCAAAAGATTGAAAGTATCGGTTTTACTACAGGACATAATATTAATTTCAACATAATTCAATCAAGCTTAGGCACATGTAATATTGCTGCTGCAAAAACCTTTGTATTAAATCAGGGGACAATATTTACCATTAATCCAAATATTGGTTTAGCAGATCTTACTGTTGACGGAACATTCACTGCAAACACCAATACCTGGTATTGTACATCCGGATCTGTAACTAATTTCAGTGGAACAGGAAAATTTATTAATAATTCTACTTCTCCTGTTGCAACAAATTCGTCAGCAACCAGCTTAACATTCTCGGCTGCCTCAATTTTTGTTTCAAATGGCGATGGCGGAGAAGTAGCCACTGCAACATGGGCATCTACAAGTGTAGTTCAGGTCAACGGTATTGTTGCTGCAACAACACTTGGAAACGGGGGACAAAGTTTCGGACAGATCTATTGGAGCTGTCCTTCTCAAATAGCTTCAACAGATTTTGGGGCGGCAGGCTTTGGAACCAAGAGCAGCTACACGATTGCAAGTACCGGCACAGGAAAATTACGTTTCCCGGATATTGATTTTACTATCGGTAGTACTTCAGTAGCTTCTAACATGTTAATTGTTTCAGGATCCTCTATATTGCAGATCTCAAATAATACTAATCTGTATGCCACAGGTAACCGAAGTATTACAATTAATGGCCATGTGGATATGAGCGGCACCTCCTCAATGATAATTGGCTCACCAAACTCTTCAGGAACAGGAGTGTCAGGTTCTGACCAATCGAAAGATTTTACTTTACTATTAAAAAGGAACTTTGTATTCAGCGCAGGTACTCCGTCACTAATCTCTTTTCATCACAGAAGTTATGCCGTTGGTGATGAATCCTACAGACTGATCTTTAATTTCTGCGGAGGTCTTGCTCAGACTCTTAATATTCCTACTGTTGCGAGCAACATGGTAACAGTGTCTGCAAGCGAATTTATTTCAAATAATATTTATAAGCTTTTAATTAATACTACCAATACAAATGTTACACCTGCGGTATCAATTAAAACTAAAATGGTTCAGGTTGATGCAGGAGCTACCCTTACCCTTTCCGCGACAACACTGAATTTGAGTCTCTATCCTTTGCTCACCGCTTCCGGATCAATCGATAATGCTTCCGTTGTGATCAATGCTATAAGTAGTGTTTCCTTAGGCACTATTGATATGGGTTTATCAACTATAACAGATGTTACAGGTTCTGGAACTTTCACATTAAACAGCTTTGCCAAAATTAAAACAAAGCACTTATTAGGATTAACAGCTGCGGCTGCGGCAGGTTCGATCCAGGTAACGGGAACAAGGACATATCATTCCAATGCTTACTATGTTTATAACAATACAACCGGACTTCCATTAACCGGAGACGGTTTACCAATCACACTTACCAATACTTTGGAAATTGCAAGCGGTAATCCTTCAGCAACAATCGGAGTAACACTTACACAGCCAACAGCGATTACAACATCAACAGGAAGATTACTGCTTACACTCGGTCGATTGATAACTACATCTACCAACCTTATAACACTTGATGCAAATGCACTGGTATCACCTGTAGGCGGTACTGCTACAAAATTCGTAGACGGTCCTATTCAAAAAATCGGAGCAGCATTATTTATTTTTCCTACCGGAGATGTTGTTGGAACTGTGGCTAAGTGGGCCAGGATTGCCATTTCAGCACCTTCCGCTGCAACTGATGCTTTTACAGCTGAATATAAATATGTGAATCCGCATACAGCTATTGGGTCAGTGTATGGTACTGGAATTAATGATATCAGTCACAGAGAATACTGGAACCTTACAAGAACCACAGGAAGCAGTTCCCCCCTTGTAACTTTATATTGGGAAAATGGTTTAACAACTGCAGGCGGAAGCGGAATTCTCTCTATCTCTCTGGCTGATCTGCATGTTGCAGAATGGTATGATAACTCCGGATTTAAATGGAATGATCTTTCCGGAACAATAACCGGAAGTACTTCAATTGGAACTATCGCCACACTTACTGTTCCAACATTTGTAACAGGGACTGTAATGCCATTTACACTAATGGGGCCTACTCCTACCAATCCATTGCCAATCGAGCTAATCGAATTCAGTGTGAATAAAGCTTCTGACAGAAATAATATTTCATGGACCACAGCTTCGGAAACCAACAATGATTATTTTGAACTTTTCCAAAGTAATGACGGACAGAATTTTAAAGTTATCGCCACTATGGATGGTAATGGCAATAGTTCATCAACAATAAATTACAATCATACAGAACATTATCCTAATCCTGCCATCAATTATTATCAATTAAAACAAATTGATTTTGACGGAAAAGCTACATTCTCTTCTATTGTTTCAGTCGATAACAGCATGACTGAAGATGCCTGGGTATTTGCATATCCAAACCCAACAAGTGTCAGTGATATAACACTGAATGTTTCTGATAATATTAATCAGATAACTGTTTATAATTTATTGGGAGAACTAATTTATTACTCCGATAAGATTTCCGATAACCGGGTTTCAATTGGACTAACTGCTAATGGAGTGTATTTGGTAAAAGCTATTTCAACAGATAATAAAGTTATTTCATCCAAGATCACAAAAAAGTAATAAATTAATATTTCAAAAAAAAATCCCCATGCAAATTGCATGGGGATTTTTTTTGAAATGATCTCCTTAATACGGAAACACGAAAGGTATATTAGCTTCCACCGGATGAATACTCATAACGGGAATCTTAGAATGGTTAATGATCTGCTGAGCGAATGTTCCTAACAAGCGGCCTGTAATATTCTCATCCTGATCAGTCATGATAACAATTAGATCCGCATTTATCGTTTTAGCATAATCATAAGATACTTTAGCCTGATTACCACCATTGATCGTTTTGCGTGAAACAGGCAGATTACATTTTCTTATATATTCTTCTATTCCGTCAAGCTTCATTTCGAATTTCTTTAATTCACCGGAATCGTCTGAATCAGACAGACCAAGCAGATGGATCTTAGCTGCAAAATGCTTGGCAAGTACAATTGCATGATTCACTTTCTGGCGTGAGTGTGCAGAATCATCTATCGGCAACAGAATATTTTTAAAACCAATTGTATTCGCGTAAGCTCTCACAGAAATAACCGGACAGATAGCTTCAGTAACCACTTTATAAGTATTACTGCCAGCGAAGAACTCAACAATTCCTGAAGTCCCATGAGTTCCCATTACTATCAGGCTCACATTGTTTTCCTTTGAAACAGCGATGATCTCAGAGAAAATATTTCCGTCTGATGTGATACACGTTGATTTTACACCATACTTAGAACGGATATCAGCAGCCACTTCCTCAAGTCTCTTTTCAATTGAATTTATCAGATCAGTAGGAGCCTCTACCCTTAATTCGGGTGCGACAACGCTAAACTTTTCCCAATGCTTTTCAACAACGTGAAGCAGCACTAACTCACCTTTAAATAACTGTGCTGTAAAGGCGCCATGTTCAATAGCAATCATGGATGTTTCTGAAAAATCTATAGGAATGAGGATCTTTTGAGGATTGAATGTTTTCATAATTCTTTTAATAATGATTAAGTCTGTTTATAGTTAATAAGGGTGTGGAAACGCTGTTGTATCTTTTCTTAAAACAGGACGGATACTTAAAACAGGAATCTTAGAATGATTGATGATCTCCTGTGCTGAAGAGCCAATGAAATACTGAGTAAAATCAACTTCCTGCTGAGTCATTATCATTATTAGATCACCCTCCACTTTTTGTGCATATTCCAGAATATTCTGAGCAAGTGTTTCTTCTCCTTTGATTCCTTTAATTATTTCAGCCGTACACTCGATATTCTCCTTTTCAAGAAATGCTTTTACTTGTCCGAGCTGACGGGTGATCCTGTTCACCACAAACTCATCCGTTGTAAATAATACCGATACAACCCTGATAGTTGCGCCACCGAATAACTTTGACAACTCAATTGCTTTAGTCACCTTTTCACGTGTTTCCTTAGAAAGATCCAAAGGAAGCACAATATTTTTACATCCTTTTCTATGATGTTTTCCTTTTATTGTAATTACAGGAATTTTGGATTCGCGGGCAACACGCAAAGCATTCGAGCCGATGAATCTTTTCTTTAAGCCTTCATCACCATTCGTTCCCATGATTATCATGGTTGCATTGATCAGTTCTGCGACTTCATTGATCTTATCGTACACCACTCCTCTTCCGACAAGTGTATTGATCTTCAGTTTAGTTTTTTTACTTTCAGTCTCAGCTAATTTATCCAATTGT